>JAICVT010000223.1 GCA_025935235.1 Ktedonobacterales bacterium
GCTCCATCAAATACCCGGTTTCATCGAGAACGGCAAGAGTCCGCTGGTAGTGTTCGATGTCGTCGTAGCTGAGCGCGCGGCCCTTGCGATCTTTCAGCCACTTCTCGGCCACCTGATAGCCGCCGATGTGGAACTCCCAGATGTTGGGGTTGACGTTGAAGAAGTATTGGGTTTTGTTGATCCAGATGCGCCCGCGCTCGGACTTCTCTGGGTCTGGCTCCTGGTAGCGGATCTGCTCGACACGATTGTCTCCCGGGATCGGGAAAACAGCGATCGAGCGCACAGGCTCATCGGGTTCCTCCTCCAGCAGGTGCAGCGCCACCAGCCGGTCGCCCAGCGCCGCGAGCGCGCGGAAGAGCGCGGGATCGCGGGTCAGCGGGACACGCGGGAAGTCGCTCTTGAGGAAGTCGGCGTAGCGCTCGCGATAGCTGGGCGCGTGGAAGACGGCGTAGATATAATGGAAGACATCCTCTGGCCCGAAGGTCGTCTGGCGGTCGCCACGGCCATCGGCGACCCACACCAGCCCCAGCCGCTCGCCGAACTCGCGGACGAACTCTGGCGCGAGATTGGCCCGCCGCCCGCCCGGCGCGGTGGAGGGCGCTTCGCTGCCTCCCCACAGGTTCGGTTTTGAGTCGTCGGGGTAGAGGTAGAGCGGAAAGGCGTTGGAGCCGTCCTTGATCTCCACATAGAGGGCTGGCGTGGGCGCATTGGCGACAACCGCATTGCCCCAACACTCCAGCTTTGTTTGGCGAGTCACATTCAGGCTCAGATTGGGCCGAAGCATGTGCTGCTGTAGCTCTTTGCGCGGGCGATCCATCGCGACCTCGCTATAGTAGCTGGGGCGCCAGTCGAACGGGCGATAGAGGCAGCGAACAAAGCGTGATTCCCAGTCAGGATCGGCACGTAGCCGCTTTCTCGCCTCAGCAAGCCACCCTGAGCCGCTATCGCTCAGTTCGTACTTCTCCGCATAGGCCGCATCCGATGTCGCTTCACTGCGCATCTCGGCGATGCGCGCCCGCAATTGCGCCTCATCTAAGTCAATCGCGAAGTGGTCGCGGTGCGTCTGGAAGCCCAGCACGTTCACTGGCGTGATAGCGGGCAAGCTCCAGCCCGCCTCATACTCCTCTGTCAGGCGGGCGTCGCGCGGGATGAAGAAATACATCGGGCTGGTGGGCGCGACCTCCGTCCAGTCGGTATTCGTCAGGTCGTGCGCGGCCAGCCACTCATATTTGTGGCCGCGCTCGCCCCACAGGTGGGCATGGCGCAGGGTGGCGTGGCGCTCGCCCGTCGCATTGCCGCGCCGCCGGATGAAGATGCCGATGGCCACCCCTTGCTGGATGTCGAACACGTTTTCATCCTTGCCGCCCTCCGGCGTGCGCTCCTTCTTCTTGCTGTTGCCGTGCAGGTCCAGCACATAGATCTCGTCGAAGGTTCGCATCAGGCTCTGGCGCATGCCGCGAAAGGTCGGATTATCCAGATAGCCGTGGTTGGTGACGAAGGCCAGCGCGCCATGCCCCGTCCGCTCGATGCGCCACTGGGCGAAGCGGATGAACTTCACGTAGTCGTCGTTGAGCCACTTTGGGTTGCGCTCGCCCAGCGGCGCGCCATCCACCATGAAATAGCTCTCGGTTGGCGTGCCCTTGCCGCGATCCAGCGGCTTATCGCCCTGCGTGTTGGTCAGGTCTTCGCCGCGCAGCAGCGCCATGATCCAGTCGCTATTGTTGGCCGAGTGGCCCGAATACGGCGGATTGCCCAGCACGACCATCACCGGCGCATCGCGCTTGATGCGCGCCGCCGCGTTGGCCTCGTCGGTGATGAACTGCCCACGGAACAGATGCTCGCTCTGCCTGGCCGCCTGATCGAGCGTGTTGGTCAGGTAGACGCCGAGGCGGTCCTGATCGCCCGCCTGGAAGGCCCAGCGCGCCCGCTCGCCCTCTGGCAGATCCAGCCCCGAAAGCTGCATGCCCAGCCGCAGGTGCGCCATCGCGTAGGGCGCCATCAGCAGCTCGAAGCCAAACAGGCGCGGCAGCAGCCGCTCGCGCACGTAGGCCGACCACGCCCCGGCGTTGTTGGCTGTGCGGAAGCGCTCGCGAATCAGGTTGACCACGCTGGAGAGGAATGTGCCGGTGCCAGCCGCCGGGTCCAGCAGCACGACGGAGTGGCCGTTGGCGCCCGCGCCGCTGGCCAGCCCCTCCGCCAGCCCGAAGTCGCGCCGCAGCAGCGCATCCACCGAGCGCGTGATGTACGAGACGACCGGCTCCGGCGTGTAGTAGACGCCGCGCAGCTCGCGCAGCTTCGGATCATAGGCCTGCAAGAACGGCTCGTAGAAGTGGACGATGGGGTCCTCAGTCTTGGTGCGCTTGCCAAAGTCGCGCAGCACGGCGGCCATATCGGTATCGGCGAGCAGTTGCGCCAGATCATCAACGAAGCCGATGTAGGGCGCGTCCTCCTGGTCGGGCGTCTCGATGGCGGCGAAGAGGCGGCGCAGGAACGGATTGGAGCGCGGTATCTCCAGCGCGGCGTCGCGGCGGTTGAAGGGCCGCGCGCCGCTGTGGTTGTAGCGCGCGGCGAAGAGGCCATAGGCCAGCGTCTGCGCGAACATATCGGCGAAGGCTTCATCGGTCAGGTCGGGCAGCAGCGTACTCTTGAACGTCTCGCACAGGTCGTTCAGCTCCTCGCGCGCCGCCTTCACCTGCTCGGCCTCCGGCTTGCCCGCGCTGCGCATCGTCTCCAGCGCCACATTGCGGATCATATGCGCCATGCGCGCCATGCGCCGCGCCAGATCATCCGGGCTGGTGATGTCAACCGCCTTGCGCGTCAGCATCGCCACCAGCAGATCAGCGACGCGCTCGGCGGCCGCGGCGTCCCATGCCAGATGACGACGGGCGTCGGGCGTGGCCAGCCGCTCCACCTTGCGCAGCTCCCCGCCGATGTACCAGCGGAACTCCAGATAGTCGGTCAGGATCAGGTTATCGAGCGAGTGAAGATAGCGCGAGAGTTGAGGTGTGCGCTCCGTCTCCGTCAGCGAGACGCCGATGTCCTTGGCCTCGACATAGCCCAGGATGCGCGCGCCAGAGGGGTCGGCGCGCGTGATGACGAAATCGGGCGCGCCACAGGCGATGCGCTTCGGCTCGTTGGTCGCTGTCAGCTTCTCGCCCAGCGCCTCCAGCAGCCGCTTGAGCGCCGGGCGATAGGTATGCTCGGTGGCGATCCCCGCCGCGTAGTCTCCTTGCACGTCGCTCAGGTACGTCCGCACCGCCTGAAGCGCTACCGCCGTCGTCGTCATCACCGCCGCTCCTTCACGTCCTGCCACCGTCTGCGCGCTCGCCGCATGCTCACTGTACGACATTTCTGGCGCTGCGACCTCTCCCCCTGGCCCCCTCCCCTAAAAGGGAGGGGGAACCCAGGTCAAGCGATGCGGCGATGGGGAACAGGCGCGACCTCTCCCCCTAGCCCCCTCCCCTAAAAGGGAGGGGGGACCCCAGCCACGATTTATGGCAAGAGCCTGGCGTTGATATAACGAAAGACGCTTGACGAACGAATCGCTCGCCCCGCGCCGCATGCCCTGCCGCGAGTTCCCCTCCCTGAAGGGGAGGGGGCAGGGGGAGAGGTTCCGCCAGCACTCCCCACAAAACAAAACTCCCCCCTCTCCTCGCGGGAGAGGGGGGCTGGGGGGCGAGGTTCTACGGCTTCGCCTCGACAGCCGGGGTGGTGAGCGCTGGTTTGGGCGCGCTCGCTCCAGTGGCCCCGCTGACCGAGCGCGCCGCGCTGCGCCGCTGAATCCACTGTGGCGTCCTGCCGAGCGGCGAGACGCCCGTCACGCGCCGGAAGGCGAAGATCATCAGGAAGAGCAGAATCCAGTTGATTACCGCCGAGACGACGATCTGCCACACTGTGCCGATTGGCAGCAGCAGCGCCACGCCCGTCAGGATGATGTTCACCAGCGTCATCGGGATCAGGAAGAGCCAGGCGAAGCGCATCAACTGGTCGGCGCGCAAGCGTGGCAGCGTCGAGCGGATCCACATGAAGATCAGCAGCAGGATGCTCAGCTTGAAGACGAACCAGAAGACGGCAAAGGCGTTGAAGATCAGCGCGGCGATGAAGCCGCCAAAGCCTGTCACGCCGAAGATGCCGTTCCAGAAGCCAATCGCCGCGCCCGGACCCGACCAGCCGCCCAGGAAGAGCGCCGTCGCGACCGCCGAGACGATCGTCATGTTGCCATACTCGCCCAGGAAGAACATCGCCCAGCGCAGGCCGCTATACTCCGTCAGGTAGCCCGCTACCAGCTCCGACTCCGCCTCGGGCAGGTCGAACGGCGAGCGGTTCGTCTCGGCCAGCCCGCAGATGTAGTAGATCAGCAGGCCCAGCGGCTGCGCCAGCACGAACCAGAACCACGGCGCGCCTGGCTGCATCTGTGCGGCGGTGATCTGCGAGAAGGAGATCGAGCCGATGCCGCACTTCGCCAGATCAGCGTTCGCGCCGCAGCCCGGCGCCAGCACGCTCGACAGCATCACCACGCCGACGATCGAGAGCACCAGCGGCAGCTCATAGGAGATCATCTGTGCGGCGGAGCGCAGGCCGCCGATCAGCGCGTATTTGTTGTTCGAGCCCCAGCCCGCCATGAAGACGCCGATCACGTCAATCGAGCTGAGCGCGACGTAGAAGATGATGCCCGTCGCCAGCGCGCCCGCCGTCAGATAGGGCGAGAATGGCAGCACGACGAAGGCCGTGATGACCGGCGCGAAGAAGACCACCGGCGCCATCTTGAAGACGATGCTATCCACCTGCTTCAGCGACTTGATGTCTTCCTTCAGCAGCAGCTTGACGACATCGAATGGCGACTGGAGGATGCCAGCGGGGCCGTAGTGCAGGGGGCCGTAGCGGTCCTGCATGTAGGCCTGCACCTTGCGCTCCAGATAGGTCAGGATGGTGGCCGCCGTCATCAGGAAGCCCAGCGCGAACAGGAACGTCACCACAAAGTGGATGATCGTCAGTACCACGTCATTCATACGATGCGTCTCGCCTCTATCTCGCCTTCAGCCTCGCGGTCAGCCTCGCGGTCAGCCACTCCCCTAGCGATCCACATCGCCCAGCACGATATCAATGCTGCCGAGGATGGCGATCACGTCACCGATCTTGTGGCCGCGCAGCAGCTCCGGCAGGATTTGCAGGTTGGTGAACGATGGCGCGCGGATCTTCGCACGGTAGGGATACTCCGAGCCGTCGCTAATCATATAGACGCTCTCCTCGCCGCGCGCGCTCTCCACTGAGGCATACGTCTCGCCGCGTGGCGGGCGCAGCGCGATGGGTGTGCGCTGGCAGATCGAGCCGCCGGGAAGCTGGTCGAGCGCCATGCGAACCAGCCGCACGCTCTCTTCCATCTCTTCCATCTTGACCATATAGCGCGCGAAGCAGTCACCCTCGCGGCGCGTCTTGATGTTCACCGCGATCTCGCGGTAGGCGCCATACGGGCGGTTGACGCGCACGTCGAACTCCATGCCCGACGCGCGGCCCACTGGCCCCGTCAGCGCATAGGCGATGGCCTGGTCGCGGTCAATGTAGCCGACGCCCTCGGTGCGCGCCTCGAAGATCTCGTTGCCAGTCAGCAGGCGATGCATCTCCGGGATTCCGATGCGGACGAACTGCTCGCACCAGTCTTCACAGATCTTGAGCCAGCCCTTGGGGAAGTCGTGCATCACGCCGCCCACGCGCATGTAGTTGTGGGTGAAGCGATGGCCGCTGAGCGACTCGAACATATCCAGAATCTGCTCGCGGTCGCGAAAGGCCCACAGGATCGGTGTGGTGGCGCCCAGGTCCAGCCCATACGTGCCGATGGCGACGAGGTGGCTGGCGATGCGCTCCAGCTCGCCCACGATCAGGCGGATGTACTGCGCGCGGCGCGGCGGCTCGATGCCCGTGAGCTGCTCGGTCGCCATCGCGTAGACCGTCTCGTTCAGCATCGGGCTGAGGTAGTCGGCGTTGTCAATGTAGCGGATGCCGCCTATGTACGGGCGATTCTCGAAGATCTTCTCCATGCCGCGATGCAGATAGCCGATGACGGGCGTACACTGCGTCACCGTCTCGCCATCCAGCGTCAGCACCAGGCGTAGCACGCCGTGAGTGCTGGGGTGCTGCGGCCCCATGTTGAGGATCATCTCCTCGCTGCGCAGGCCGGAAGGGTCCTCGTACTGGTCGTTGGGCAAACGAATCGCTTCGATAGACATCGCGCTACCCTCTCTCCTGCGGCATCGTGCCCGCCTCGGCGGCTTCATCTGAGTTCGCGGCGTCCTCCAGATAGCGCCCCGGCTGCGACATCGCGCCCGGCTCGACGCCCTGCCCCGTCTCCAGGTAGACCGCTGCGCCACCGAAGGTTGTCATGCCCGGATGGATGCGCTCCAGGTCGCCCTGCCCCAGCCGCTTCGTCTGGATGCGCTCCTGATGGCGCAGGTTTTCGCCCGCCACCGCCTGCACGGCGGGCGCCTGGGTGGTGGCGCGGTCGTGCCGCACGATCGGCGTGGAGTTGAAGCTCTTGAGCAGCGGATGTCCGATGAACTCATCCTCCAGCAGGATGCGCCGCAGATCAGGATGGCCGCGATAGATGATGCCGAACATGTCGTACTGCTCGCGCTCCAGCCAGTTGGCCGACGGGTAGAGGCCGACCAGCGAGTCCACCTCGGGATGCTCTGCCGTCAGCCGCACACGCGCCTGGAGCAGCCAGTCTTGCGCCATCGAGCGGAAGTGGTAGATGGATTCGATATGGTCAATCATATCCACGCCGGTCACGCAGGTGAGCATGTCGAAGCCGCACTCATCGCGCAGCATCCGCGTCACCGCGACCAGCTTGTCGGAGGGTACATCAATGTTGACCACGCCCGCGCTCAGCCGCGACTTGGGCAGCGTCATGCCGACCTGCGCATCCACCTGCGCGAGCTGGGTCAGCAGCGCGTTGATGTGGTCGCGATCATACGCCCGCAGCGAGGGTCCGGCTGGCTGGTTGCTGCGCTGAACATTTAGATCCACCGAATGACTCCTTTCCTCCAGGCATACACCAGGCCGAGCGCTAGCACGGCGATGAAGAAGACGATCTCGATGAAGCCAAACCAGCTGAGTTGCTGGAAGATGACGGCCCACGAGAGAAGGAAGACGATGTCAACATCAAACGCCACGAAGAGCAGCGCGAAGATGTAGAACGCCAGCGGATACTGCACCCATGCGGAGCCGATCGGCGTCTCCCCCGATTCATAGGTCGTGAGCTTGTTCTTCATGCTGCGCTTGCCCATGAAGAGCGCATTCAGGGTGTCGGCGAAGAACAGCGAGAAGAGGACAAAACCACAGCCACCGAGGAAGAAGATGGCGGCGAAGAGATAGCCGAGGGCAATCACGAGCGCCTCCTGAGTCCTGAAGGGAGTGATGGAGTCATCCCGGTTGGCGACCAGCGATCGGGCCGA
>JAICVT010000205.1 GCA_025935235.1 Ktedonobacterales bacterium
CTCTCGGCGGGGCCGCTGCCGCTGGGCGAGCTGGCGGCGGCCTGCCAGACCGATCCGCGCGCGACGGCGGCGCTGCTGGCGACGCTGGCCAGCGATGGCTACGTGCGCGAGGCGCGCGGCGCCTGGCGGCTTGGCCCCAAAGCCGAGCGGTGGCTGCGCAAGGGCAGCCCCGCCGATCTGAGCGCCTACCTGACCTACAACTACCTCCAGTGGGACTGGCTTGGCGACCTCGAGCGCTTCATCCAGACGGGTGAGCCGCTGGCGTTTCACGAGCGACTCAGCGAGGCCGACTGGCGCCAGTATGAGCGCGGGATGTCGGTGATCGCGCGGCTCGTGCTGCCAGAGGTCGTCTGGCGGGTCGCGCTGCCGCCCGCCGCCTCTACCCTGCTGGATGTCGGCGGCGGGCACGGGCTGGCCGCCGCGCGCTTCTGCCAGCGACGTCCCCGGCTGCGCGCGACCGTACTCGATCTGCCCGCCGCGCTGGAGGCCGCCCCACCGCTGCCCAGCGATCTGGCGCGGGCGGGCGAGCGGGTCACGCGGCAGGCGGGCGACGCGCTGACAGCGGACCTGGGCGACGCCGCCTGGGATGTCATCTACATGGCCAACCTGCTGCACCACTTCGACGCCACACAGATTCAAGAGCTGGCGGCGCGCGTGGCGCGGGCGCTGCGTCCCGGCGGACTGTGGGTGATCCAGGATGGCGTGCGCGCTGGCGCGAGTGAGCGCAGGCGGCGCAGCGAGCGCATGTCGGCGGCGATTGGCGATCTCTACTTCGCCCTCACCAGCGCATCAGGCTTCTGGTCGTTCGCCGAGATGGCTGGCTGGCAGGCGAGCGCCGGGCTGGCGCCGCGTCGCCCCATCCGCCTGCTGACGGCGCCGGGCCAGGGCTTGCAGATCGGCGCGCGGCCGGGGATCAGGCCGGGCAGGCCAAGGCGCCAGGAGGCCAGTCAGGAGGCCGCCAATGAGCGCGAGTGAGCGGATCGCCGCGCGCATCAGCGTGCGCCAGCGGCTGCTGGGCCTGTGGCTGCTCATGCATCCGGGGCCAAGCCTGGTGACGGTGCTGGCCTACGCTGTCTTCGCGCTGCTGGCGGCCCACGGGCGACCCGACCCGGCGCGGCTGGCGGTGACGGTGGTCGGGATGATTGGGGTGCAATTCGCCATCAGCGCGCTCAACGACTACCGCGACCGCGAGGCCGACGCCCGCAGCGCCAAGAACAAGCCGCTGGCGCGCGGCGCGCTGCCCGCCTGGGTTGCGCTGGTCGCCACAGCATTCTTCACCGCGCTGATGATCGCCTGCTACGCGCCCTATGGCTGGGCGCCGCTGCTGATGGCGAGCGGCTTTCTGGCGCTCGGCTTCGCCTATGATCTCGGCCTCAAGTCCACCCCGCTCGGCGCTGTGCTGCTGGGCCTGGCCTTCCCGCTGCTGCCACTGCTAGCCTGGGAGCTCTTCGCCAGCGTCACGCCCGCGCTCTACTGGACCTTCGCGCTAGGGTTGGCGCTGGGGCCAGCCATCCACCTGGCCGATGCCCTGCCCGACACGGCGGCGGATAGCGCAGTGGGCGCGCGCGGGCTGACCCAGGCGCTGGGACGCTGGGCGCTCCTGACGTGCTGGCTGCTGCTGGTGGCGGCCAACGCGCTGGTGATCGTCCTCGCCATCCTCGGCCTGACGCCCGCGCGCCCGCTGGCGCTGCTGATCGCCGAGCCGCTGGCGCTGGGCGCGTTGCTGGCGGCGGTCATCAACGGGCGGCCAGACGGGCGATCCGAGCGACAGCGGCTGCGCGTCAACTTCCTGCTGACGATCTTCATCGCGCTGGTGACGGCGATTGGATGGCTGGCCTCTGCGGTACTGTGAGCGGCTGGCCCAAATTCTGCTTCATTCCAGGTGGCTAGCCATACCCTCTTGGCTGTGTAACATATGCCCGGACTGGCGCGTAAAATCGGCTGAGGCGCTCTGTTTGAGGGCGCTCGTTCTGGAGGTCGTCGTGAATCCTCAGCCAAGGCCGCCACTTGCTCCGCCGCAGACTCGCGACCGCTCGCAGCCGGTGGGCGCTCTAGCGTCGCCCGCATCTACGGCGGTCTGGGCGCGCGTCTGGCAGTGGACGCAAAGTAATACATTCCTGCCAATCTGGCTTCCAGAGCCGCTACGCCAGCCGGTCGCGGGGCTGGCGCTGGCGGCGCTGCTGGAGTTGTGTGCGAGCGTCGTGTCACTGCTGCTGGTCACCGCTGTGCCATCGTTCTCCTTCCTGGGCATCGTTGATTTGCTGGTCGTCGCGCTGATCGCGCTGACCTGGGGCGCCGCGCCCAGCCTGCTGGCGGCGCTGGTCGGCGCCATCTCGCTAGAGACGTTTGTGCTGCCAGCGACGGTCGGCGGCGATCTGTCGCGCCCCATCAATCTAATGGAGGCGCTGATCTTTCTGGTGGCCTGCGGCGTCATCGGCGTCATCGCCAGCAGCACCGAGCGCGCGCGCCGCCGCGCTGTGGACGCCAACACCGCCGCCCAGGCGCGCCTGCTGGCGCTGCGCGAGACGAATGCGCGCACCGATGAGTTTCTCAGCATCGCCAGCCACGAGCTGCGCTCGCCGCTGACCAGCCTGAAGGCCGCGCTCCAGTTGGGCAAGCGGCGGCTGCGGCGCATCGGCGAGCAAGAGCAGCCCATCAGCGATCTGCTGAGCCAGCTCGAGGTGATCCAGGGCTTGCTGACGACAGCGGAGCAGCAGGTGGATCGGCAAGATCGCCTGGTGGGCGACCTGCTCGATGTCTCGCGCATCCGCGCGAATAAGCTGGAATTCCATCTGGCGCCGTGCGATCTGGCCTCCATCGTCAGCGACGCGGTAGATGAGCAGCGCCTGTCGTGGTCCGACCGCGTTATCACGCTGGATGCCCCCACTGGCGCCGTCACCATCTCTGGCGACGCGCATCGCCTGGGGCAGGTGGTAACGAACTTTCTGACCAACGCGCTCAAATATTCGCCGCCGGACGCCCCGGTGGCCGTCTCGCTGCGCGTCGAGCGTGACCACGCGCGGGTGGCCGTGCGCGACCAGGGGCCGGGGCTGACGTCGCAGCAGATCGAGCACATCTGGGATCGCTTCCACCGCGTGCCCGGCATCCGGCAGCAGAGCGGCTCGGGCGCCGGGCTGGGGCTGGGGCTGCACATCTCGCGCACCATCGTGGAGTTCCACGGCGGCGAGGTGGGTGTTGAGAGCGTTCCGAAGCAAGGCTCGACCTTCTGGTTCACCCTCCCGCTGCCCGCGCCCGCCTCGTGAGGATCCCCAGCAAGATGTCGCGTTGACGAAGTTCACAAACGTCTCGATGGATGGCCTATATCCGCGCTGGGCCGATTCCGCCTAGGCGGGTGGGGTGGAACGCCCGTAGCGCCCAACACATGAATCTTGGGCGCTACGCTTCCAGCGACCCGCGTCTCCTTGCCCCGCGGCTCGTTCGGCTGGTTGCTCCGGCGGCAGACCGCCGGATGGCCGGATGGGATGATGGTCCCGCAGGCGCCGCGCCCGGCGCCCCGTCGGGGTACGCTGCCCCCTGGAAGGGCGCAACATCCAGCCGCCGATGCGCCACACAAAAGGCACACAAAAGGAGAGCGACCCGCTATGGACATGCCCACCGCCACCGTCCCCGTCGCCATCCTCACGGCCCTCTCGCGGGCCATCAACGGGTGGACCGCTGAGGTCTACCCCGGCGCGACGGCAGCGCTCGAGGTGGCGCGCCGCGCCTCGGCGGCGCGCCACCTGCACACGTGGCACGCCACCGCGCGCCTGTCGAACGGCGTGCGTCTGCGCTTTACGCTCGTGGTCCGCGCCGATGGTGTTGCGTTTGTCACTCGCCATGCGCGCCTCGCCAGCGGCGACACCGACGCGCGCACGCCAGCCATCTCCGCGCCGCTGCGGCGAGACGGCAGACGCCCGCCAGACGACAGAGCCCACCGGAGCTGAGCGTCATCACTGAGGTGGCGAAAGCGCGGACTACTCAGCCAGTCTCCAGATAGCAGCGCCTGCGTCCCATCCGCGTCGTCTACTGGACCGACCCGCCGGCAGTTGCGCGCCACATGACAATAGCCCGCCACTCGGCGTACTCTACTCGCAGCGGCCAGCGTGGTAGCCGCGTCCCCAGCGAGAGGAGCTTGCGCCGATGGAGTTCGCATACTCGGAGAAGAGCCGCGCGCTGATCGAGCGGGTCAGCGCGTTCATGGAGCGCTACGTCTACCCCAGCGAGCGGGTCTATCACGAGCAGATCGCCGCTTCGGACGACCCCTTCCATCATACCGAGATCGTGGATGAGCTGAAGCAGCGCGCGAAGGCCGAGGGGCTGTGGAATCTGTTTCTGCCCGACACGCGCTATGGCGCTGGGCTGACCAATCTGGAGTACGCGCCGCTGGCCGAGCAGATGGGTCGCGCGCCGTGGGCCTCGGAGGTCTTCAACTGCGCCGCGCCCGATACTGGCAACATGGAGATTCTGGCGCAGTTCGGCACGCAGGAGCAGCGCGACCGCTGGCTGCAACCGCTGCTGGCGGGCGAGATTCGCTCCGGGTTCGCGATGACCGAGCCGGATGTGGCCAGCTCCGACGCCACCAACATCCAGCTGACGATGCGCCGCGAGGGCGACGAGTATGTGCTGGATGGCCGCAAGTGGTGGACGACCGGCGCGGCGCGCCCCCGCTGCAAGGTTCTGATCGTGATGGGCAAGACCGACCCAGAGGGCGCCGATCCGCATCGCCAGCAGAGCATGCTGCTCGTGCCGATGGCGACGCCCGGCGTCAGCATCGTGCGGTCGCTGCCTGTCTTTGGCTACACGGATAACGAGGGCCATGCCGAGCTACGCTTCGAGCAGGCGCGCGTGCCGGTCAGCAATCTGCTGGGCGCCGAGGGCGACGGATTCGCCATCGCGCAGGCGCGGCTGGGGCCAGGGCGCATCCACCATTGCATGCGCTGCATCGGCGGGGCGCAGCGCGCGCTGGAGCTGATGTGCGCGCGAGCGACGGCGCGGGTGGCGTTTGGTAAGCCGTTGGCCGAGCAGGGCGTCATCCAGCAGTGGATCGCCGATTCGGCGATTGAGATCGAGCAGGCGCGGCTGCTGACGCTCAAAGCCGCCTGGATGATTGATACGCTCGACAAGAAGGCGGCGCAGGACCACATCGCGATGATCAAAGTCGTCGCGCCGAGCCTGCTCACGCGCGTCACCGACCGCGCTATCCAGGTCTTTGGCGCGGCGGGGGTCAGCGACGACACGCCACTGGCGGCGCTCTATGCGGGAGGGCGCACGCTGCGGCTGGCCGATGGGCCAGATGAGGTGCATCGCCGCGCCATCGCGCGCTCGACCCTGCGCCGGATGGCGCATTGAGTGAGGGAGGGAACACGGCGATGAAAGCGATGCTGTGCCGGGTCTATGGCCCGCCGGAGCAGTTGGAAGTGGCGGAGATTCCTCTGCCCGCTCCGGCGGCGGGCGAGATCACGCTGGGCGTGCGCGCGTGCGCGGTCAACTTTCCCGATACATTGGTTATCCAGGGGAAGTATCAATATCAGCCGCCGCTGCCGTTCGCGCCGGGGACGGATGTGGCAGGGGTCGTGCTGGCGGTGGGCGCAGGCGTCGAGGGCTTCGCCGTGGGCGACCGCGCGCTGGCGCTCGTTCCGGCGGGCGGCTATGCTGAGGCGGTGGCCTGTGACGCGCGCACGGCGCTGCGCATCCCCGATAGTGTGGACTTCGTGAGCGCGGCGGCTTTCCAGATGACCTACGACACAGCCTACCACGCGCTGGTGGATCGCGCACGCCTGACGGCGGGTGAGACGCTGCTCGTGCTGGGCGCCTCGGGCGGTGTAGGCATGGCGGCGCTGGAACTGGGCAAGCTGCTGGGCGCGCGCGTGATCGCGGCGGCCTCCAGCGCGGACAAGCTGGAGGTCTGCCGGGCGCATGGCGCCGACGAGGGGATTGACTATAGCGGCGGCGACCTGCGTGCGTCCCTGAAGGCTGTGGCTCCAGGCGGCGTGGACGTGGTCTACGATCCCGTCGGCGGCGCGCTCTCGGAGCAGGCGCTGCGCAGTCTGCGCTGGGGGGGACGGCATCTGGTGATCGGGTTCGCGGCGGGCGACATCCCGCGCATCCCACTGAATCTGCCGCTGCTCAAGGGCTGCTCGATTGTCGGCGTCTTCTACGGCGGCTTCATCGCCAACGAGCCAGCGCACAACCTGGAGAACAAGCGGCGCCTGCTGGAGTGGCTGGCCGAGGGCAAGATTCACCCCTTCGTCTCACAGACCTATCCGCTGGAGCGCGCCGCCGACGCGCTGAACGATCTGCTGGCGCGGCGCGCGACGGGCAAGCTGGTGCTGGTGATGGGCGAGGAGTGAGAGGGGTCGCGGGCCCACCCCCACCCCCACCCCCCCGGTGCGGGGGAGGGGAGCTATACGCGCGCCTGCGATAACGGTTCGGCTTCCTCGCCATCTGGGAGAGGGTTGGTGTGGGGTGATCTGTTGCGCGGCAGGGAGCCAGGCGGTACTATAGGGGCGGCCCGCGGATGGAGCCGATCACGGATACGATCAGGGGCGCGGCGGTCGAGGTGATCGCCGCGCTGCCCGGCTCTGCGGCGCCGCATGATGAATGGCTACGCGGACAAGGAGCACGAGAGATGTCAGCGCCCGGACCCATGCCACGGATCTTCGTCAGCTACGCGCATGCCGACCGCGCCTGGTTGCGCTCACTCGTCACACATCTGCGTGGGGCGCTGGGCAGCAGCGACCCCGATTTCATCTTCTTTGACGAGAACTCGCTGCGGTCGGGCGACGCCTGGAGTGATCGGCTGCGGCAAGAGGTAGTGGCGCGCCCGATCTTCATCGTCGCGCTCACGCCGCAATCGCTGGCTTCCACGTTCGTGCGCGATGAGGTGGAGCAGGCGCTGGCTGAGACGGCGGCGCATCCGCAGCGGCGCTTCATCTCGCTGATGGTGCAGGCATGCGATCCGGCGCAACTCGCGCCGAAGCTGCTCGACTACCAGATCACCGACTTCACCCAGCAGCCCTTCAACATCGCGTTCCCCAGCCTGCTGGGAGCCATCCGCTCCTACATGGGCGCGTGGAACACGCAGCAGCGCCCGCCCGTTCCTCCGCCGCCGTCCGCCTATCCGCAACCGGGCCAGCCACAGACCTACCCACAGACCTACCCGCAGGGCTATCCGCCTGCGCAGCCGGGCTATTCGCCGCGTCCCGCGTATCCGCAAAGCTATCCGCAGGGCTATCCGCAGGGCTATCCAGCGCCGCAGCCGGGCTATCCTCAGGGCTATCCTCAGGGCTATCCACCCGCACAGCCAGGCTATCCGCCGCCCACGCCACAGGGTTTTCCGCCGGTCTATCAGCCTCCGGCGGCGGCTGCCACCCCCACCCCGACGCCCGCGCCGATGGTAGCGCCAACGCCCGCCATGCAGCCGCCGTCTGCGCCGCCTGCCATGCCGCCTGCCACGCCGCTGCCCGTGGAGACGCAGCGCGTGGGTGGGCCAGCGCCAGTCGCGCCGCTCGCGCCCCAGCCGCCCGCGCAGCCATCGCCACAGGCGCGCCAGATGGCCAGCGACACGCATTCCGCCTTCACCGAGCAGAATTGGATCGAGGTGGTGCGGCGCGGCGAGTTCGCGCTGATGTTGCCTGACAACGCCAACGACACGCGCCTGCGTGTGGAGCTGGCGATCGGCTACGCCGAGTTGAAACGCTGGGACAAGGCCAGCGAGGCCATCGAGCGGGCGCTGGAGCTGGCGCCGTGGCGCTCCGATCTGCTGCTGGAGAAGGCGCGCATGCAGCTTGCCTTTGGCCAGGCCGACGATGCGATGGTGACATTCGATCAAGCCTTTGGCTTCGTCATCTCTGACCTCAGCATGCGCCGCGCGGTGCGCCAGGCTATCTTCGCCGAGCGGCGCGCCCTGCTGATGGATCGCCAGCAGTGGGATGAGGC
>JAICVT010000264.1 GCA_025935235.1 Ktedonobacterales bacterium
GTGGCTCGGCCAGTGGCCGCTGCAAGGGCGGCCCGGCCAGCCCACCGCCGTCATCCAGGGGCAGGTCTATCTGGATGGCAAGCCCTACGGCGCGGCGACAGTGAGCGGCGCGGCCAGCCACGCGGGCGCGCGTGCGAGCGTTCCCCTGAGCATCGCGCCTGGCGCCAATGGCGCCTTCACCGCAAGCTTCCCTGCCACCACAGCGGGCGCCTATACGCTGACGCTCGACACGCGGGGCGCCTTCCAGGATTCGCATGGCGACCTCGGCGTGACCACGCGTTCCGCGCAGGTGACTATTGTGCAGGCACCGTTCTTTTGGGACGAGATCCGTGCGTGGCTCATCACCATCTTCTACGCGGCGCTGATCGTCCTGGCCTATCTGATCGGGCGCTACATCCTCTCGCCGCACCCCTTTGGGCGGCTGGTGGCGAGCGATGGCGGCGGTGGCGAGGAGTTCGCGCGGTCGCGGCGCGGCCTGCTGTGGGCGCTGCTCTCGCCGAGTGTGGTGCGCTCGGAGCACATGGGGCTGGGGCCGGGGCTGCGCTTCGTGTTCCAGCGCGGCAATCGCATCCTGGTGAAGACCAGCGGGGCGAGCGCGGGCAGCTTCCGCCTGGGTGGCGAGCGGCTGACCAGCCAGGCTGTCCCGGCCACCGAGTCCGCGTTGACCGCGCACGATGGCGAGTCCTCCTACATCATCAGCCCATCGGGCGCGGAGGAGGATGAGGACGAGGGATTGGGCAAGCGTGGCGGGCTGCTGGGCCGCCGTGGTCGCTCTGGCGACGAGTACGACGCGGATGACGACCTCCGGCCGCGCCGAGGCGCGGGGCTGGCGGCGCTCGGACGGCGGCGTTCTTCAGCCTATGACGATGAGGATGACGACGATCGCCCGGCGCGCCGCTCGCGCTCGCGGGCAGACGATTTTGACGATTTCGGCGACGAGCGACCCAGCCGCCGGGCGCGCGACCGCTCGCGTGCTAGTGACCGCGATGACGGCGGCCGCGATGACGGCGGTCGCGCGTCATCGCGCGCGCGTGGGCGGCGTGGCGGGCGCTCGCGCTACGAGGACGACGATTGGTAGTCTCACGCTCCGCGACCAGATGACGGATGGTTCGGCGCTGCGACAAGACGAACACGAGGGATTTGAGGGAAGGGAGGCGCACACATGAACGCGCCAGAGACTTGGCGGACGAGTAGTGAGGATGCGCCACATGCGGCCACCGACCCGCAGATTGATACGCCCTCGCTCAACATCTTTCTGGGCAGCACGCCGTCCTACGCCGCGCTCGAAGCGATGCGGCGGCTGGTCTATCTGCCAGAGACCGATCGCCGCAAGGTAGCGCTGGTCTATCTGGACATAGACTCGCCACCCTCGGAGGTCTTGCAGTTCCGGGCGGAACATCTCGGCCAACTCCACGAGTTCGACCTGCGCATCTCGGTAGCGCATGGCGTACGCTATGCCGACCAGCTTCCCGACCTCATCTCGCACCACACCTACATCGCCACAAAGATCCCTGAGTCGTTCGATAACGGAGCGGGCGGCATTCGCAATAACGGACACGTCGCCGCCTGTGTTGACCACGACCGCATCGTGCAGACGCTCGATCAGGCGCTCGCCAGCATCGGCGCGCTGCCGACCGATCGCGGCGCACGCCCCGTGACAGAAGTGGCCATCAACATCGTGGCCTTTCTCGGCGGCGGCACCGGTAGCGGCATCGTTGCCGACCTGGCGGTGATGGCGCGACATCGCATCCTTCAGCTCAACCTGAAGCACCGGCTCAATATCTTCTGCCTGCTGCCAGAGCATGTGAAGGAAGCGACCACAAACGATGTGAGCTGGCGCAAGAGCAACGCGACGGCGACCATCCTGGAGCTGCTGGCGCTGAGCATGTCGCCCACGCGCGCGGATGGCCAGCAACTCCCCTACGTCCACTACATGCTGGGCACACCCTACGAACTGCGCGGCGAGACGATCGCCAACGAGATCTTTCTCTTTGGCCGCACTTCGATGACCTCGGCGGTGGATGCGGCGCGCATCGTCGGTCTCGACCTCTACATGCGCATCACTAATGCTTCAGGCGTTGGCTTCCTGGAGCGCTCGAAGGCCGTGGATCGCCGCACACTAGGCAACTATGACAGCAACGGGCTACCGACCATGTTCGGCACGAGCTGCCCGCTGGAGGTGGCCTTCCCCGCTGTCGAGACAGCCACCGCCTTCGCCCGCCTGACCGCCGCCAAAGCCCTGCCGCTGCTGGCGCACGACCTGGGCGATGGCTCTCTCCAACTCAGCTCCAGCGATCTGGATGAAGTCAAGGAGTGGGATCAGCGTATCAAGCCGGAAGACCCACCGCCCTTCTCTGAGCGCAGCTTTATGACGGCGGGCCGCGACCGGCTCGAACAACTCGATGCGCGGCTGAATAAGCACGTCGGCGAGGCGACCGACGAGATCGGCGAGCTGGTGGAAGAGGCCGAGGCGGCTGAGAAGCGCAAGATCTACGGCGCGGGACTGGAGCCGCTGGGCGCGCAGATCGTGCGTTTGCAGCGGCGGCGGCGCATCTACGCTGAGGCGCTGGCCCGCGCGCAGGATCAGTCCGTCCCGTCGAAGACGCGCCCCGACCGCCAGCTGTGGCGCGAGATGCTGCGCCCGTGGCCGATCCCCGGTAGCAAGGAGCGCCGCGTCAACGCGGTGGTGGACGACTTCAACCGCGTGCAGCGCCGCAATATCCGCTCGGAATATCTGAAGCAGAAGAAGGCGCTGCTCAATCGCCTGCTGGAGGCGGTGGACGCTGAACTGAAGAACGTCAAGCGCTTCCAGGGTGACATTGATCTGGAGCAGACGGCGCGCGACCTGGAACGCGCCGCCACGTCATCCGCCGCGTGGCGTGGGCAGCTCGACCACGGGCATGTCCACACCCGCCACATCTTCGATCTGCCCGGCATGCCCGGCATGAACGAAGCGGATGGCCTAGCCTCGCCGCCCGTCCAGCGCCTCTATGAGTATCTGACCACCCGCGACACCGAGGGCTACGTGCAGCGCTTCATCGAATGGTTGGAGCGCACGCACGGCTCTGAGATGTCGCTGGCGGGTGGCAGCGGCGCCGAGATGCGCGACAAGCTCGTGCAATTCCTGCGCGACGAGGTCTATCTGAAGCCGCTGCTGGGGATGAACCTGTTTGACCTGCTCGACCGCTGCTGCGTCTTACAGGGAGAGCGACCTGACCGCAAAGTCGAGGACATCCTGCTGGCGCACCTGCAACACATCAGTGGGCTGGCGCGCGAGATGGTGGCCTTCGAGGCGCAACTGTGGAACGAGGGCAGCGGCATGCTCAGCACCAGCCTCTACCTCGGCATGAGCTGGCGCACCGGGGCCGAGCGCGCCGCGCTGGAGCGCGCCCGCAGCCGCCTGGGAGCCATCGCCAAGGAGGGGGCCAGCCCGATGGTGGAGAGCGCCATAGACCCGCACCGCATGCAGCTGGTCTACGGGCAGCACGCCATCAGTGTCGGCACCATCCCCGACTTCTATCTGGAGAACAACAGCGGCTCCGGCGAGTTCCTGCGCCATGAGCTGGCGTGGTACGACCCGGCTGACGCGCATCCCTATGGTCAGAGTCGCGCGCCGGTCTTCAGTTCAGGCGAGATGGAGCGCCTGGTGATGTATCCCACGGCGCTGGGCGACCGCGGCCAGCCCGGACGCGCGCCACGCGCGCTGCCGTGGCGCATCATCCGGCAGCCGCAGCACGGCGCGGGCTACGCGCCAAGCTGGCCCGCCATCCCCGGCCAGCCGATCACAGGGCAGCCCATCCCGGCGGACGCTGCGGCGATGAACGGAAACGGGCTGCGCCCCTGGGTGGATGGCGCGGGCAGCGGCTATCCGCAGCCATCGCGATTTGGCCCGGGCTCAACCCAGAATCGGTGAAGGTGAGGTTCCGACTCCCCCTCTCCCGCAAGGAGAGGGGGCCGGGGGGTGAGGTTCCGCGCGAGCAAGTGAGGACGGATAGACCATGCGAGGGGGCGAAGGAATACAATTCAGGCCAACCATCGTGCTGTGCCTGGGAGCGGAGGGTCGAGCGGTCGGCGACTGGCTGGCCGCGCTGCTGCCGAGTCTCGATCCACCGCTGCGCGACGCGGTCGCGCTGCTCGGCGCCGACGCCCCCGCGCGCGATGGTGACCCGCTCATGGGCAGGTGGCTGGGCGATGACGGAGACGCGAGCGCAGCCAGCGCCTCCGCCGACTCGACCGACTCGTTGAGCGGCCTCGGCGACGATTCGCAGCCCTCGGCGACGGATGAGCCTGCCGCTGTAGCGCTGCCGACGCGCATCATCGAGGCGCTGCGCGGGCGGCGCGCGGCTGGTCGAGCTGGGCGGGATGGGCGCGGCGCGCTGGCGCGGCGTGGTGTGCTGGACGACGCCATCATCTCGCCGATCAAGGAGGCGGGCTACGGCGTGCCGCGTGGCATGGTGGCGCTGTGGATCGCCGCCGCCGCCGATTCACCGCTGCTAGCGGAGGCCATCGCGGCGGCGCAGACCGCGCTGCGCAGCGACGGCGTGGAGGGCTGGACGCTGCTCGCGCTCACCAACGCCTATCCACTCGACCCGGCTGAGCATCTGGCGCAGGAGCAGCGCTGTGGCGCGCAGCCGTGGGAGGCGCTGCTGGTGGGTGGGCCGACCACCCCACCGCCCGTCACCTTCGCCTATCTCTTCGAGACGCACGACGAGCGCGGGCTGTTCTGGGAGGGGCCAGACGACCCGAGCTTCGCCGCCGCCGAGGCGATCTTCACTCTGACCGCCACTGGCCTGACCGTCACGCGCGAGTATGAGGAGATGCTGCGCCGCAACATGCCGCGCATGGTCTCGGCCCCGCAGGAGCGCCTCAGTAGCGTGGCGACCAGCCGGCTGACCTTCCCACGTGCGCAGGCCGAGCGCTACTGCGCCTATCAGCTCGGCTCCGACATCCTGCGCGAGTGGACGCCAGAGCAGGCGGCGCAACTGCCGCGCGACGACGAGCGCGAGCAGGGCGAAACCGCCCGCAACGCCTTCCAGCGCATCCTGGATGACATCGCCACCAGCAACGCGCTGGTGACGGCGCTCCGGCGCAGCGCCCAGCGTCGCTCGCGCAGACGCGCCCGCGAAGATGAGTTGCCTGTTGATCGCAGCGACTCGAAGCTGATTCTGCGCCCACTCTCGCCTGACACCGTGCGCCCGCTGCTGACGCCGAAGCTCGATCTGCCCGCCGCGCTGGAGGGTCAGCGCCAGCTCGCCGAGGAGGGCTTCACGCAGTGGGAGCAGGCGCTGGTTCCGGCGTGGTCGCGCTATGCCGATGAGGCGGCGAGAGGTGTGGCCGCGCGCGCCGACGATCTGGCGCTGGAGGGTGGCGCGCTGGGCGTTGAGCGCGCCTATGCCTACATGTATGCCTTCCACGAGGCGCTGCTCGACGAGCAGGATCGACTGGAGACGCAGCGCGCGCGGCGCGCGGCGGCGCGGGCGCGCGCGCTGAGCGAGCTGGAGGCGCGCAGCGAGGGGCCGTGGCTAGCGGCGCACTCGACGTTGGGGGCGAGCCACGCAACGCCCGACGACGCGGCGGATGAAGCAGCGGATGAGGCGCGCGAGCAGCGCATCGCCGACCAGTTGGGCGCTCGCTGGCGCTGGCTGCACGCCCGCCGACCTGTTTTGCCCGCGCTGATCGCCGCTGCCATGCTGACCGCCGCCACACTGGGGCTGCTGGCGTTGCTGATCGCGCCCGCCGCCTGGCGCAACGCCTCGGTCGGCTGGCTGGCGCTGGTGGTGATCCCCGCGCTTGTCTGCGCGCTGGTGGCATGGGGCTTCGCGCGCTACCGCCGTAAGGTAGAGGATGACGCCGCAAACGATCTGCACAACCACTATCGCGCGATGTTCCGCTCGCGCATCCAGCGGCGCGAGGCCGAGTGGCGCGAGACGGTGCTGGCGATGCTGCGCGCGCGCTCAGAGTTCATCCTGGTGCGGCTGAGCGATTGGGAGGGCTTCATCGCGGAGATGGCCCGCGCGCTGCGCGCCGACGCCAACACGGAGGAAGCGCGGCTCTTCGATGGCGCCTTTGGTCGGCGCGACGTGCTGGTGGCCAACCGTCGCCGCCTGCGCCGCGATGGCTACGCGCTGCGCGATTTCGAGCTGGATGTCAGCAAGCGGCGGCAGGCCCAGCCGCTGCCAGAGGCGCCCTGGCATGCCAGCAACCGCGAGATGCTGGCGCGGTTGCGCGACGCGCTGCATGGGCGGGTCAGCCTGGTCGAGGCGGCCGCCGAGGCGATCGCCGAGCCGGTGCGCGA
>JAICVT010000056.1 GCA_025935235.1 Ktedonobacterales bacterium
CTACCAGATGGACCCCGCCAATGGCCGCGAGGCGCTGCGCGAGGTCGAGTTGGACGTGCTGGAAGGGGCAGACATGGTGATGGTCAAGCCAGCGCTGCCCTATCTGGATGTGCTGGCGCGCGTGCGCGACCGCTGGGATCTACCCATCGCGGCCTACAACGTCAGCGGCGAATACGCCATGCTCAAAGCGGCGGTGGCCAATGGCTGGCTGGATGAGCGCCGCGCGACGCTGGAGGCGCTGACCAGCATCAAGCGGGCGGGCGCGGATATGATCATCACCTATCATGCGATTGAGGCGTCGCGGTGGCTGGCCGAGCGCTAGCCGAGCGCTCGTATGGCTAGACCCGCCCGCGACACGTCGCGCATCTGGCCCTGCGCATGGGGCGTTGGCGTGGCGGCGACTGTGAGAGGCTGGCTGTGATCGAGGCGCACGCGACGGAAACCCGTTCCAACGGCGCGCATAGGACCTCTTGCGCCATACGGCCCTGGTGGGGCATCACTCTGCCACGGGGCGATGTCGCCGCTCGCCTGACGTTGATCGGCGTGGTCATCGCACTGCACAATCTGCTGGAGACGCCGCGCGACCCGCTCACACAGACCATCGGCGCGCCGCTGACGGGCGCGCTGGCCTTCGTCGCTCTGACCGCCTCGCTGGGACTGCTGCTGCTGGCGCTGGCCGAGCGCCCGCCCCAGTGGCGCTGGCTGCGCAGCCGACGCGCGCAGACCGTCGTCCTCGCGCTCACGCTGGCGGCGGCGCTGGTCGGCGTCAAGCAGCTTGGCGCGATGGCGGTCGCCAGCTTCCAGCCGCCGTTCTACCCCAACGACGGCGCCACACTCGACCAATACGCCGCGCAGCAACTGCTGGATGGCCACAACCCCTACGTGACAACCACTATCACCTCGGCGGTGGCCTACTATCATCAACGAGGCGAATACACCACGCCGCTGCATGCCGGACCCTTCGCCGGGCGCGCGCTGACGGATTATCCCTCCGCTGACGAGCGCGCCGCCGCCTTCAAGGCCTCGCCCAACGGCCAGGGCTTCGAGGGTAAGCTGAGCTATCCGGCGCTGGCTTTTCTGGCAGTAGTTCCGTTCGTCTGGGCCGGGCTGCCCAGCGCGACGCTGCTGACGCTGCTCTGCGCGCTGGCGCTCGGCGCGCTGCTCATCACCGCCGTCCCGCGTCCGCTGCGACCGTGGGTGGCGCTGCTCTGCCTGGCGGATGTGCCGCTACTCAACGCCGCGCTGATCGCTGACCCCGATGTGATCTACATCGTGCCGCTCTTCGCGGCGTGGCGCTGGCGCGAGCGTGGCGCGCTGGCGGCGATCCTGCTGGGGCTGGCGCTGGCGACCAAGCAGCTCGCGTGGTTCTCCGCGCCGTTCCTGCTGGCGCTGGTGTGGCGCGAGCGCGGCTGGCGCGCGGCGGCGAAGCTGCTGGCGGGCGCGGCGGCGCTCTTTGCCGCCATCAACGCGCCGTTCTTCCTGAATGATCCGCGTGCGTGGCTAGCGGGCGTGCTGGCGCCACAACTCGACCCGATGTTTCCGCTGGGCAACGGACTAATCCGCCTCTCGCTCTCTGGCGTCTTGCCGCTGGCTCCCGCGCCGGTCTATACCGCGCTGGAGGCGCTGGCGCTGGTCGGCGCGCTGGTGTGGTACTGGCGCAACTGCCTGCGCGCTCCGGCGCTGGGCTATGCGCTGGCGATGACGCCGCTCTTCTTTGCCTGGCGCAGCCTCACCACGTACTTCTACTTCACGGCGCTGCCCGCGCTGGCGCTCTGGCTGGCGGCGCCTCGCGCGGAGGCTGGCGCCGCTGAGGCGCCCGAAGCGTTGGCGACGGGGGAGGCGCGGCCATGAGCGTGACGACCGATCGCCCCCGCACGCCGATAGATGACGCGCCGATCACGCCGCCAACCCCGCCGTGGTGGAGCGCGCTGGTGGCATGGGCGCGCCGCCCTGGCTCGCTGCGCGCGCTGACCATCGGGCTGTGGGCGCTGACGCGCGTGGCGCTGCTGGCGGGCGTCATCCTCGGTCAGCGCTACTGCGACCCGCAGTTCTACAAATATGCGGGCGATCTGGCCAGCGGGCTACTGCCCTATCGCAACGTCAGCGTGGAGTATCCGCCGCTGGCGATGCTGCTGATTCTGCTGCCCGCGCTGCCGCTGCTGCCATTCGCTGGCATTGCGCCGCGCCCAGACGCCGCCTTCAATCTGCCGATTACCCATATGCCGACGCCCGATCCGGTGCGCTATGGCGCCTATGGCATCAGCTTCGCCATCGAGATGGCGATCATTGACGCGCTGACGCTCTGGCTGGTGATGCGCGCGACGCGCCACTTCACGCGCGACGAGGTCGTCATCGCCGGGGCCGGGCTGTTCTACACGCTGCTGGCCTTCCTCAGCGGCGCGGTGATGCAGAAGTTCGATCTGGCGGTCGGCGCGCTGCTGCTGGCGGCGGTCTACGCGCTGGTAAGCAGGCGGCGCGGGCTGGCGTGGTCGCTGCTGGCGGCGGCGGCGCTCATCAAAGGCTTCCCTATCGTCGCCGCGCCGGTCTTCGCGCTCTATGAGCTGGAGCTAACGGGGCGCGTGCGCCTGCGCGCGGCGGTTCGCGCCGCGCTGCGCCCGCTGCTAGTCGGCGTCGGCTGGCTGGTCGGCGTGATCGGCGTGGTGACGCTGGGCATCGCGGCGTTCGCGGGGTGGGCGCCAGTGCTGCATAGCGTGGCGACGCAGGCGGGGCGCGATGTCGAGATCGAGAGCCTGTATGGCTCGGTGGCGCTGGCGCTGGGCTGGCTGCCAGGGATGGCGGCGGAGACCGCCTTCCACGCCGCCTCGCTCTCGCGGGTCGTGCTCTCGCCCGCCACGGCGCCCAACCTGATTGACCCACTCTCGCTGGCGCTGCTGGTGGCGGCGCTGCTGGCGGTCTATCTGGCGCTCTGGCTGGCCTGGCGGCGGCGCGTGGCCGCTGGCGTGGCCGCTGGCGTGGCCGCTGGCGTGGCCGCTGGCGGGGAGCCGACGCCGCGCGCGAACCAGGCGCTGGCGCTGGGTGTGACGCTGGCGCCGCTGGCGTTCACGCTCACCTTCCGCGCACTGCCCGCCCACTACATGCTCGACTTCCTGCCGCTGATCCCGCTGCTGGACCTGCGCCCCACGCGGCGCATGGCGCTCTGGCTGGGCGCGATCATCGGAACGGCGGTGGTGGGCCAGATCATCACCATCCCCGCCATCTGGACAGCGCTGGTCGCGCTTCAGCCGTTCGCCGTGGGGCTGCTCGTCCTGCGCAATGCGCTGTGGGTCGCGGCAGCCATCGTGCTGGTCGCGGCGCTGTGGGGCGGCGTGCGCAGGCGGCGCGGGCTCGCCGCCACTAGAGCGAATGGACTCGCGGGCGAGCAATCGCTGGTCGCGGCGGGTGACGAGCGGCCAGCGACAGGGTTGCGCGGGCGCTGGCGCCGTCTGCTGGACTCAGCGCCGCCTATCCCCGGCTTCCAGCCGCGCGCCGAGGATGTTTTCGCCCATGTCTTCGCGCAGGTCTCGCCCGTGACGGCGCTGCTGGGCGCGGGACTGGTCTCGATCATCTGCTATCTCGGCCTGACGGTGTCGTTCCCGATCTTCAGCTACTGGAATGAGCCGCACATCACGCCGGAGTCGTCGCAGATCAAGGATATGGGCGCCATCACTGGCTATAGCCCGCTGGCGGCCATCGCCTTCGTCGTGGTGATTATTTTCCTGTTCGGCGCGCAGTTCGTGGCGATGCTGGCGGCCAACCGCGCTCAGCGTGAGTTCAGCCACGACGCCAAAGCGGCGCGCCTGGCCGAGCGGCTGGTCTTCCTGGCGCCGGTCGTCTTCAGCCTGATCTTGATCTGGATGCAGCCCGTCACCACCACCGATCTCTATGGCTATGTCGCGCGCGGCTACCTCTTCACGCACTTGCATCAGAACCCGATGGTTGACCCGGCCTACAAGCTGCCCGGCGGCTATGCAGTGGATCGCCCCGCCTCGCCCTATGGCCCAGCGTGGCTGATCGTGGCGGCGATCTTCTCGTGGATCAGCGGCGAGAATCTGCTGCTGAACATGCTGCTCTACAAGGTCTTCGCCGCGCTGTGCATCGTGCTGGCGCTGTGGCTGGTCAACCTGCTGGCGCGTCGGCTCTACCCGGAGCGGCGGCTGCACATCGTGGCGCTGTTTGGCTGGAGTCCGCTGCTGCTCTATGAGTCCGTGGCGATGGGCCACAACGACATCGCGATGATGGTCTGCGTGCTGGCGGCGTTCGCGTTGATGCTGCGGGGCCGCGCGCAGATGGCCCTCGGCTTGTTGACGCTCGGCGCGCTGGTCAAATACGTTTCGGCGTTCTTCGTGCCGCTCTGGCTGGTCTATGAGCTGCGCCACCGCGCGCTCACCAGCATGCCGCCCGCACAGCGGAATCCGCCGACGGGCTGGCGGCGACTCGGCTCGCTGGCGCGCTACTTCCGCCACATGGCGGGTGAGCTGGATCGCGGCGCGACCTTCCGGCTGCTGGCGGGCGCGACGGTCATCGGCGGCGCGCTGGTCGCGGCGTTCTACGCGCCGTTCTGGGATGGCATCCGCACCTTCGACGGACTGGGCCAGCAGTTGCGCCCGCTCTACTACAACAGCAGCATCGTCCAGTTCATCACCGCGCCGCTGGAGTTGCTCGTGCAGCCCGCGCAATATCCCGCGCTGGATAAGACGGTGCGCCTGGTCTTCTACGCCCTCTTCGTGCTCTACGCTGCCATCCAGACGCATCGGCTCTGGGTGTTGGGGCCGCTGGCCGACATCCGAGACCTGCTGACCGCCGCCGCCAAGATCACCTTCGCCGCGCTGGCGCTGATTACGTTCTGGTTCCAGCCGTGGTATATCGTCTGGCTGCTGACACTCGGCCCACTGGCGCGCCAGCCCTACGTGCGCCGCCAGGGCGTCATCATGTCGGCGGGCGCGCTGCTCACCTATGCCGTTAGCAACTATCTGTTCGTCAACGAGCCGGGGCTTGGACGCGACTTCTTCGTGCAGTTCTTCGCGGTGCTGCTGATCTTCGCGCCGCTGCTGCTGCTGCGCGCTGCGCCCTATGAAGAGGGCTGGATCAGCATCGTGCGGCGTTATGTTGGCCTCTTTAGCGAGGGTCTCGCGCGCGCTACGGCAGTCTGGCAGTGGGCCGCGCTGGCGCTGATTCTGGTGGTGGCGGCGCTGCTGCGCGTGCTGCGCCTGGGCAACCTGAACCAGAATCTGACCGGCGGCGCCGACGATGTGAACGCGCTGAAGCAGATTAGCGGCGATCTGCGGCTCTTCCTGGCCGACCCGCAGGGACTGAACGGCCCGTTCGTGGCCATCCAGGGGCTCATGGTGCATATCTTCGGGCCGACGCCGCTGGCGGCGCTACTGCCCTCGGCCATCATCGGCACGCTCACCGTGCTGGTCGTCTACTTCCTGACACTGGAGATCCTGCGGCAGACGGATGGACGGACGCATCATGGCATCGCGCTGCTGGCGGCGCTGCTGGCGGCCACCTCTGGCTGGCACGTCTCGCTCAGCCGCTCAGGAATGGAGGTGGTGCTGCTGCCGCTGCTGATGTGCCTGGCGGTGCTGGCGCTGCTGCGCGCCTTCCACGCGGTAGACGCGGCGCACGCGGCGGAGCAGGCCAGTGAGACAGCCAGCGCGACAGCCAGCGCGACAGAGGAGGCCGCGTCCGTCGGCTCGCCCGCCGCCCCGCGCCCATCGTATGTGCTGGCGCTCTACGCGCTGACGGGCATCTGCACGGGGCTGGCCTGCGATCTGGCGCCAGGGCTGTGGCTCGTGCCGATCGTGGTGATCGGCGTGACGCTGGCGTGGCGCTGGCGGCGGCCTGCCATCTTCGAGCGCATGCGGCTGGCGCTGGCCACGCTGGTCATTTCAGCCTTCATCTCTGGCCTGCCCGCCCTATGGACGGTGCTGAGCCAGCAGATCGGCTTCCGGGTCGGCAGCGACATCTTCGCGCGCACCAGTGAGCCAGCGGCGTCGCCGCTCTCGCCCTTCACAGGCGCCTTCTGGGGGCAGGTGGGCGCCAACGCGCTCGACGTGCTGCGGCTGCTCATCACACAGGACTACAGCGCGGGCTACCCCGCCGTGGGCGGCGAGCCGATCCTGCCACCCTATCTCGGCGTCTTCTTCTATGCCGGGCTGGCGCTGATTGTCTATCGCCTCGTTCGCCAGCGCGATTTCTCCTCGCTCGTGCTGCTGCTGCTGCTGGCGCTGCCGCTGCTGGCCACCGTGGCGGTCTCGGCGCCGACGGGCGTGATCGAGGCGGCCAGCGTGCTGCCAGCGATGTGCATTGTGCCGGCGGTGGCGATCTTCGAGCTGGCGAGCGGGCTGGGCCGTCTGCCGATCGTGCTGGATCGCATGAACGGCGTGCGCGTCTTCAATACGCCAGAGCAGATCGGTCGGCTGGCGCTCTTCGTCTTCC
Source organism: Ktedonobacterales bacterium (assembly GCA_025935235.1). Classification (GTDB taxonomy): domain Bacteria; phylum Chloroflexota; class Ktedonobacteria; order Ktedonobacterales; family JADMIN01; genus JAKAIY01. The sequence continues at coordinate 6,442 of JAICVT010000056.1, forward strand.
TGATCGCCAGCGCCATCCGCACCTTCTTCTGGTACTTCGAGGCGTCGCTGCCCGCCGAGCCAGGTAACACCTACACGCCCAGCTCGGTCGGGCTGGGCATCGCGCTGACGCTGGGCCGCGCGGCGCTAGCGCTGGCGGGTACGCTGGCGGCGCATCTGCCCGGCCTGCTCGGCCCGCTGATCCACTGACGCGCCGCTGACGCGGCCCCCTCCCCCAGCCGCTCCCTCGCCAAGGCGGAAGAGGGGAGCCACATCTATTGGGCGGGTGTTGTAGCATGGAGTGGGAGCCAGCCAGCCCAACGCTGGCCAGCGGCGCAAACCGCTGAGTCAGCGGATTTCCCCTCTCCCGGAGGGCGAGGGGTAGGGGTGAGGGCCGCGCCACGCCACAATCCACCAACGCTTGTGAAGCGAGTGAGGAAGAGGAGCGCATCCATGCCGACCAGTGACCAGACACAGGCCAGCGCCGCTGAGCGCCAGCGCGCGGAACAGATCGTCGCGGGCCTGCGCCAGCTCTACCCCGATGCAAAATGCTCGCTCGACTTCACGACGCCGCTCGAATTGCTGGTGGCGACGATGCTCTCGGCCCAATGCACCGACGAGCGTGTCAATCAGGTGACGAAATCGCTCTTCACGAAGTATCGCTCCGCCCAGGACTACGCCAGCGCCGACCCCGAGACGCTGGAGCAGGACGTTAAGCAGACGGGCTTCTATCGCAACAAGGCCAAACATATCCGCGAGGCGGCGCAGATGCTCGTGGAGCGCTACGGCGGCGAGGTTCCGCAGGCGATGGATGAGCTGATCGCGCTGCCCGGCGTGGCCCGCAAGACCGCCAACGTCGTGATGGGCAACGCGTATGGCGTCGTCGAGGGCGTGGTGGTGGATACGCATGTGGGGCGGCTGGCGCGCCGGCTGGGCCTGACCGAGAGCGAGGACCCCGTCAGGGTCGAGCAGGATTTGATGGCGCTGGCGCCCCAGCGCGACTGGCTCGACCTCTCGCACATGCTCATCATGCATGGGCGCGCGATCTGCCAGGCGCGCAAGCCGCTCTGCGCCGAGTGCTCGCTGGCGCCGCTCTGCCCCACCGGCCAGGCCACCCTCCAGCTCGCCGCCGCGCCCGCCGCCGCGAAGCCCAAGCGCGGCGCGAAGTAGCGACCTCTCCCTTTAGCCCCCTCCCCTCCAGGGAGGGTGAACAGTGTGACGCGCATCACTCGCTCCATTCCTCCTCATGGTGTACGCTCGCTTTCATCGAGCGGAGAGTTTTCCTCCGGCGGGCGACACGGCCTGTCAAGGCAAGGAGAATGGTTGATGCGCAAATTTGTCTCGCGCGCCGCGTGGCTGGGCGTGGCGCTGCTCTCGCTGGCCCTTAGCGGCTGCGCCTCCGCCGCCCACGCCTCCGGGCCAGCGGCGCCACGCGCCACGGCGACGGCGACTCCACTGCCACAGTTGGTCTGGACGCCAGTCAAGCTGCCCGCCGATTTCAGCGGCGACGGCAACAATCTCGCCATCTCGCCTGTGGATGGACATGACGCCTGGATGTGTCAGTCTACCAGCGCGAACACCTACGCCATCTGGAAGACCACCGATGCGGGCGCGACCTGGAGTCAGGTCGGCCACTTTAGCTTTACCGCGCCGTTGTCGGGCGCGTGGTGCGACCTGAACGCCGACCAGAACGGCACGAGCGCGCTGCTGGCGACGATTGGCTGGGGCTGCGGCGAGTGTGGCAATCTGGCTGGCGCCAGCCTCTTTTCCGCCGATGGCGCGACCCACTGGACGCCGCTATCAGGATATGTTGGGGGTGGCGAGTTCGCGTCGGTATCGGGCGGCGTCATCGCTATCATGGCCAAGTCGGCTGACGGCCAGTCGGGAGGGACGGAGTACCTCGCCTTCAGCTCCAACGGCTTCCAGACATGGCGCGCGATGTCTTCGCGAGGCCTGCCCACGCAGTTCTTTCACTTCGCCGTCTCGCCTGATGGCGCCACGCTCATCGGCTCAGGCTACAACGATACGCTGTGGCGCTCCGGTGACCTTGGCGCCCACTGGACGCAAATCTCGTCGCCCAGCGGCCAGCAAACGGGACTGAACATCTGGCTGCCCCAGCGCCAGACCTTCCTGCTCTGCGGCAATAACCTCCAGCCGCAGGGGCTCATTTACTGTTCCACCGACCTCGGCGCCCACTGGTTTCCAGTGCATACCCTGGCCTATTCGGCCCCCTGCCCCACTCCTGGCAAATGTGGTCAGGGCGTGACGACGCAGACACAGCCATGCATACCGTCCGCGGTCGAGCCTGATGGTTCGCTGCTCACCCAGTGCGAACCCAACCAGACAACACCCCTCCCGCCGTCTGGGCCGTCATCGAGCATTGTCTATCGCTACCCGCTGGGCGGCTCTGCCTGGCAGCCGATTGGCTCAACCCAGTGCAGTATCCGTGCGATCCCGGCCAGCGGGCCAGTGTGGTGCGCCGACGCGACCCCTGATCAGCTCACCGGCTATGAGACGGGTCAGCTACCCGGCTAACTGGCGCTGTGTGAAGCCCGCGGCCTCGATCTCGGCCTTAGTCCACATTTGGGTCGCGGGCGAAAGCCAGCATGAGCCAGATGGGCGCCGCTGCCAGCAGGGCGCCGCCCAGCAGGAAGCCGATCGAGAGGTTGACGTTGCGCTGGAGCCAGCCTGAGGCCGCCGCGCCCACGCTGAAGCCGATGCTCCATGTCACGCTATAGAAGCCGCTCAGCCGCGCCCGGAAGCGCGCATCCACGCGCTCCATCGCGAAGGTGGCGTAGACTGGATCGAAGGCCCCGCGCAGCAGGTTGCGCGTAAGCTCGGCCACCGCGCTCAGCCAGAGCCACGGCGCGTAGCCGATCAGCAGCGCGATGGGCGCGCTGCACGCCTGCGCCACGATGATCAGACGGAGCTTGCCGAAGCGGCGGGTCAGCAGTGGCGCCGCCAGCGCCGAGACGCCGATCAGGATGCCACCGCCCGCCACCACGGCGCCAATCGCCTCGGGACTCATCTGAAAGCGTAGCTGGAAGAAGAGCGGCTCCAGCGCCACCACCGCGCCCTCGCCCGCCGTGTACATCACATCGGGGACAAGCAGCAGGATGAAGAGCAGCGGGATCGGGCGCAGGCTGGGCCGCGCGACCCGCACGCGTCTGCCGCTCGCCAGCGCCGCCTCGGAGACCGCCGCGGCGTCGGGCGCGGGTGGCGCGGGTAGCGCCGCTGCCGCCTGCTCTTCGGCTGCGACTTCGATGGGGTCAGGCGGTGGGGTCAGCCAGAAGAGCGGCAGCGTCGGCAGGAAGACCGCGATCGCCGCCGCGACCACGCCCCAGCGCAGCGGAATCGGCGCAGTCGCTGGCAAGCTCATCGCCGCGCCCACCCACTCTGGGATCGCGCCGCCGATCAGCCCGCCCAGCGAGCCGACGCCCAGCAGCAGGAACGAGTTGAACGACATCACGTTGACTCGTCGGCGTGGCTCCACGGCGTCGGTCAGCATCGGGATGATGGTCACCCAGTAGGCCGAGGAGAGTACGCCATTGGCGAAAGCCGCGCCCAGCATCAGCGGCGCGCTGGTGGTCAAGCCGATCAGCGCTAGCGCGACAGGGTTGAGCAGCCCAGTGACGAGCAGCAGCGGCTTGCGCGGGATACGGTCGGCCAAAAAGCCAATTGGGATGGCCGCCAGCAGCGCGCCGATCGCGGGGACGGCGACCAGCAGCCCAACGAAGTCCTGCTTGTAGCCGATGCTGTAGGCGTAGAGCGTCAGCGTGACCTGCCCGATGCTGAGCTGGATGCCCTTGCCCAGCGTGAAGAGCAGCAGCAGATAGACATTGCGCGGGTAGCCGCGTGTGGCGGCGGAGATGCGCGATGCGCGCTCCCGCAGCGCGAGTCCACCGTTTCGCCGCGTACCCGCGACGCGCGCCATGACACGCTCCCCTTCGCTTGCGCCACTCGCCAGACCGCTCGGCGAGCGCCATGATAGCGTAGCACATGGCGGCGGCTCTGGCCCAGAAGGAACGCTCGCTCGTCCGGGCCGCACGAAGCGTGATATACTATTGAATGGGAGCGCGTGGGCATGGCGCGGCACGATGCGCGACGCCAGCGGCGGACGAACGGCGGACGACGAATGGACGCGCTCAGCGGGCGCAGCAGGCGCCACACCAGCACTGACAGCCACTGATTGCCAATGACGGCGGACGCGGCGTAGACATCTCCTCCTGGAGATCGCGATGCGCTGCGCCCGCCTTCGCGCGCATGACGCGCAAGCGTGGCGTGAGCATGGCGTGCTGGAATGATACTGGTGATTGAGCCAGACGATGGGGCTTCGCGCTCAGCGCGCGGGTTCCGCTGAGCGCGGGTGATTCGACCGCCACGGACGCCGCGGGAAAGAGTACAAGACACAGAAGTATGCAGATGATGGAACGCACCGACGGCGCGTCGACCACGCGCGTCCGCGAGGATATCCGCAACGTCGCGATCATTGCCCACGTTGACCACGGCAAGACGACGCTGGTGGATGGCCTGCTCAAGCAGAGCAAGGTCTTCCGCGAGAACCAGCAGGTCGGCGAGCTGATTATGGACTCGAACGAGCTGGAGCGCGAGCGCGGCATCACCATTCTCGCCAAGAACACCGCCATCCACTACAAGGATGTCAAGATCAATATCATTGACACGCCAGGCCACGCCGACTTTGGCGGCGAGGTGGAGCGCGTGCTGAATATGGCCGATGGCTGCCTGCTGCTGGTAGACGCGGTCGAGGGGCCGATGCCGCAGACACGCTTCGTGCTGCGCAAGGCCTTCGATCTGGGGCTGCGCCCGATCGTCATCATCAACAAGATTGACCGGCGCGACGCGCGCATCGAGCAGGTGCTGAGCTGGACACAGGACCTCTTCCTGGAGATGGCCACCCGCGACGACCAGCTCGACTTCCCGGTACTCTACGCCATCGCGCGGGAGGGCATCGCGCGGCTCGACCCGAACGACGGCAACATGGACCTCGCGCCGCTCTTCGAGGCGATCATCCAGAACGTGCCCGCGCCGGTGGTGGACGAGGACGGCCCGTTCCAGATGCAGGTGACGACGCTCGACTACGACGACTACAAGGGCAAGTACGCCATCGGGCGCATCACGCGCGGCAAGGTGCGGCCCAACATGGCGCTGGCGCGTATCACCCGCGATGGCGACGTGCTGCGCGGGCGCTCGACCTACGTCTTCACCTTCGACGGTCTGGGCCGCCGCGAGGTGGAGGAGGCGACGGCGGGCGACATCATCGCGTTGGCGGGCCTCGACACCGTCAACATCAGCGACACGCTGACCGACCCAGAGGCGCCGGAAGCGCTGCCGAGCATCGCCATCGAGGAGCCGACGCTGAAGATGACCTTCGGCGTCAACACCAGCCCGGTGGCCGGACGCGAGGGCAAGTGGAGCACGTCGCGCCAGTTGCGCGCGCGCCTCTATCGCGAGCTGGAGACGAATGTCAGCCTGCGCGTGGAGGATGGCGCCAGCGCCGACGAGTTCATCGTCTCGGGTCGCGGCGAGCTGCATCTGGCGGTGCTGATCGAGACGATGCGCCGCGAGGGCTACGAGCTACAGGTCTCACGTCCCGAGGTCATCACGCATGAGGAGAACGGCCACACGGTCGAGCCGATCGAGCGGCTGGTGATTGATACGCGCGAGGAGTACGTCGGCGCGGTCACCGAGAACGTAGCGCGGCGCAAGGCGCGGCTGGCCAACATGGTCTACGACGGCGTCGGCAATGTGCGGCTGGAGTACGAGATCCCGACGCGCGGCCTGATCGGTCTGCGCAACGAGTTCCTGACGCTGACGCAGGGCAACGGCGCGATGGCCAGCATGCTGACGGGCTACGAGCCGTGGCTGGGGACAATCGGCTCGGCGCGCAACGGCGTACTGATCGCCTCGGAGGGCGGCGTGGCGGTGACCTATGGGCTGAACAACGCCCAGGCGCGCGGCCAGACCTTCATTGATCCCGGCACGCCGGTCTACGAGGGCATGATCGTCGGCCTGAACGCGCGGCCTGACGACATGGTGGTCAACGTCTGCAAGGAGAAGAAGCAGTCGAACGTGCGCTCGTCCACCGCCGACATCGCCGTGCGCCTCTCGCCGCCGATCAAGCTGAGCCTGGAGCAGTCGCTCGACTTCATCAACAGCGATGAGCTGGTCGAGGTGACGCCGCGCAACATCCGCCTGCGCAAGCGCCTGCTGACCCAGCACGAGCGCTCGCGCGCCAAGGACGCGGAGTAGAGCGGGCGGCTGGCTGGCGACTGAAGTCGCGCCTGGGAGACTCTTCGAGCCGCGAAGTCCGCCTGCGCGGACTGGCACGCTCCCGAACCCGCGCAGGCGGGTTTCGCGGCGGCGGCAGCCGCCTCCCAGGCGCGATTTCAATCGCTGGCCCCCAGAGGGGGAATCGGCGATGGCGAATGGTGTGCTGCTGGGGCTGACGGCGGCGCTCTGTTGGGGCGTCGCCGATTTCTGTCTGCGCGGCGCTACGCACGCGGCGGGAACCTTCCGCGTGCTGTATTTCATGCAGATCGTTGGGCTGGCGGCGTTGTTGGGCCTGGCGCCGTGGCTGGGGTTGAGCTTCGCGGGCGCCACACCTGGGCTGGTGCTGGTAGCCAGCGCCCTCAGCCTGGTCATCCTCGTCGGCGCGGCCTTGCTCTACCGCTCATTCGTCATCGGTAAGCTGGCGGTCGTCTCACCGATCGCCGCCTCCTTCGGCGCCATCACCACCATCCTGGCGCTAGCGACGGGTGAGCGCCCTACCGCGCCGCAACTTGCCGGGCTGGCCGCTCTGCTGGTCGGCGTCACACTCTCTGGCATGGCGCTGACGCCGAGGGACGCCACTGGTGGACAGCCGACGGCTCCGGGGCAGCGCGCGGAGCCAGCGTGGCGGCGCTGGTTTGGTCCGGGCGTGCCAGAGGCGCTCGGCGCGACGCTGCTCTTCGGCGGCGCCTACTTCGGCTTGCGCTACGTCGCGCCACAGTTGGGCGGCGTGCAGACCGCCATGATTGGCAAGGCGGCGGATCTGGTGGCGCTCAGCCTGATCGTGCTGCTGGGGTGGGCGACGCGCCGCGCTCTCGGGCGGGTGGGCGCGCCCTTCGCGCAGGGATCGGTGATTCCGGCGGCCAGGGCGCTCGCGCCGCGTTCTGGCGCGTTCTGGCGCTGGCTGATCCCCGGCGCCGCGCTCGATATCAGCGCCAACGTCGCCTACAACCTGGGCATATCGGGCGCGCTGACCAGCGTCGTTGCCACGCTCTCGTCGCTCTTCACCGCCGTCACCGTCGTGCTGGCGTGGATCTTCCTACGCGAGCGGCTGACGCGCATCCAGTGGCTGGGACTGGCGCTGATCCTGATCGGCATTGCGCTGGTCAATGTGTAGCCCGGAACCTCTCCCCCTGCCCCCTCCCCTTCAGGGAGGGGAACTAACGGCGAGGCGTGCGCCGCTGGGCAAGCGTATCTCGGCCGATGTTAGATCAGGTCAAGCGAGGAGAATACCCCTCTCCCTCTGGGAGAGGGGCAGGGGTGAGGGCCCTCCCGCTCTCACTCGCGCGAGGAGCGGCGCGCCTCCATCTCGTCGCCCCACAGGCGCTTCGAGAACTGGCCGCCCGCCCAGTAGCCCACAATCCCCAGCGCGAACGTGAGGCCGAACCAGGCCACCGTCGCCCAGTTGATCGCGCTGTCGCCCCGCACCAGCGTGACGATCAGCAGCGCCGCTACCAGCCCCAGCGCGAGGCCCAGCGTCAGGCCAATCGTGCAGCCGACATGGGCCAGATTGCGGCCCCGCAACTCATTCATCATGGCTCGGTACTACGCCTCCCAGCGCGCGGATCGCTCGTCGCCATCCCTCCGCGACGCGCTACGACGCCGGAAGAACGCCGGATGGACCCCCTCTGGGTTATAGCGCCATCCGTGCGCGTCGTCAATCTGGCTGGGCCGCACGCGCGTTGCCCGCGTTGCCCGCTCCGCGCGCATCTGCTATTATTGCCTTGCTATCGGCCAAGCGCTCGGCATAGCGCTGATGGATGTGACTGGTGAGACCATCCCTATCGCTGCGAATTGGAGTCTGCCTTGCACGCGCTCAAATACACTTCTCGCCCGTTCACCGTCCTCGGCCTGCTGCTGGCGCTGCTACTCTCGCTGACGGCCTGCGTACACGAAGATCGCGCGGTCACGCTGAAAAGCGATGGCTCCGGCTCCTATGTCCTCACCATCGGCTTCTCTGAGCAACTGGTGAGCCTCGCGAGCGACCAGATCAGCTCCGCGATGGACGAGTTTGGCGCGAAGGTGAGGCAGCAGGGCGGCTCCTATCGTCACTATGACGACACCGGCTACAGCTACTGGGCCTACACGCGCCCCTTCGCGACCATCGCCCAGCTCAACCAGCTCGTGCAGGATGCGCCGCAATCTGGCGGCAGCGCGAACGGGAGTGTTCCCACCACCACACAGGATACCTTCACTTTCACCCAGCAGTCCGGCTTTCTCAGCAACACCTTCCATGTCACCGGCCACATGAGCATGATTGTTCCACAAAGCTCACTGGGCAATACGGGCGGTGTGGACATCACGCCGTATCTCAAAGATATGCGCGAGAGCTTCTCCGTCACCATGCCTGGCTCGATTACCTCGCATCAGGGCGGCGTCGTCAGCGGCAACACTGTGACCTACACCATCCACTACAATCAGCAGACCGATATTGATGTCGTCGGCGGTGGGCTGAATCTCGCGTCGCTGATCCCGTATGCCATCGGCGCGGGCGCCCTGATCGCGCTGCTGCTGATCCTGGCAGGCGTCCTACTGTGGCGCCGACGCCAGCGCGCCGCGAACCTGCGCGCGGAGCGGGAGTCAGCGCCAGCCTACGCGCCAGCCTATCCGCCGGTCTATACGCCCGCTGGCCCCGACGCGCCCACCGTAGCGGCGCCGGTCGAGCCGCCAACGTCAGACGCGAGCTAGCTTCAGCTGCCCGCGTGCTACAATCTGCCGCATGGAGAGACAGGACGAGACACACGGCGCCGCCAGCCAGCCGATCGAGCGCATCGCGCTGATCGGGCCGACCGGCGCGGGCAAGACCACCGTCGGCGCGGCGCTGGCCATGCTACTGGGCTGGCGCTTCCTCGACCTCGACGCTGTCATCGCCGCCTCCGCCGATCTGGCGATTCGCGACATCTTCGCCCAAGCAGGGCTGGCGGGCTTCCGCGCACGCGAGTCTGCCGCCCTGACGTCCGCGCTGGCGGAGTCGCGCGTCGTCATCGCGTGCGGCGCGGGCGTCGTGGAGAGCGAGGGGAATCTGGCGCGAGCGCTGGAGCGCGCGTGGGTGGTCGCGCTCGACGCGACGCCAGAGACGGCGCTGGCCCGCGCGACCGCCGAGGCTCAGTCGCAAGGCCTCTCCATCGGCGAACTGCGCCCGCTGCTAGAGGCAGCAGACCCCCTGGCGCGCATCGGTGAATTGACTGCGCGCCGCCAGCCACTCTATGCGCAGGCCGATATAACTATCGTGACGGATGCGCTCGCGCCCGACGCCGTCGCCGCGCGCATCGCCGCCGCGCTGATCGCGCAAGGACGGTTGCCCGGCGACGGCGCCGAGACGGTCACGCGGCGGGTCGCGGCGGGCGCGGGCTACGATGCGGTGGTGGGCTGGGGCGCGCTGGCTGGGCTGCCAGAGCGGCTGCGCGCGCTGGGTCTGCCGTCGCGCCTGAGCGTGGTCACTGATAGCGCCGTCGCCGATCTCTATCTCGCGCCGCTGCTAGAGCGCCTGCGCGCCGTCGGCTTCGCGCCTGACGCGCTGATCGTTCCGGCGGGTGAGGCCAGCAAATCGCGCGCGCAGCTCGCCGCCATCCACGACTGGCTGGCGGAGAGGCGCATCGAGCGGGGCGAGGCGCTGCTGGCGCTAGGCGGCGGCGTGGTCGGCGATCTGGCGGGATTCGCCGCCGCCACCTATCTGCGCGGGCTGCCGCTGGTCCACATCCCCACCTCGCTGCTGGCGCAGGTGGACGCCAGCATCGGCGGCAAAGTGGCGATTGACCACCCGCTCGGCAAGAACCTGATCGGCGCCTTCTATCAGCCGCGACTGGTGGTGGCCGACCCCGCAACGCTGCTGACGCTGCCCGCCCGCCAGCGCATCGAAGGCTGGGCGGAGGTCATCAAGCATGGCGCCGCGCTCGACGCCGACTACTTCGCCGCGCTGGAGCGCGAG
>JAICVT010000448.1 GCA_025935235.1 Ktedonobacterales bacterium
CGGCTGGCTGTGGATGCTGGAGAACGTCATTCGCCCCAGCCAGCTCACCGCCAGCAATCTGGTGGACAGCGCCCATCTGTTTGCCTACTCGCTGATTGGGCTGTTCATCGTGGCCGCCATTGTCAGCGTGCTGGCCGTCTCAGTCGCCATCGCCCGCAGCGAGATTCGCCCGGAACTGTACCGCTTCGCGCTGACGCCTGAGATCGGCGTGGCGCTGGGCATGCTGATTACGATTGGCGCGGTCGTCGCCTGGGGCCTCCAGATGCTGAGCTACGCGCCCAGCTACCTCAATGGCCCTGACGGCCCGGTTGGATTGCGGGCCAGCCTGGGATCGCACGTCGTCGCGCAGATCGTCGTGATGTCGGTGGCGGCGCTGATCGTCATCGCTGGCATCGCGCGCGGCTACTCGGCGCGCCGCGCCGCGGCGGTCGCCTAGCCGCGCTCTTCTCGCGCACCCTGGGGGGCGGCGGCGCGACGCCTCCCCAGCGCCGCCGCCCCGCCAACTCCGCGCTGATCGGACCCTGATCGGGTAAGCAACCCACATCCTCACACTTGACTCGACGTCGCTCGCATGCTGTGAGTCGGCGCCGTGGGTTCGTGCGCCCATTTTTGTCAGCTTTTCAGCGTCGCGCTCAGCCTGAAGGCATGGCGGAGGCATTCCATCGAAAGGTGGTTGGACGATGGTGAACGGTTCGATGGCCAGCCCGGCGGGCGAGGTCATCCTGAGAACACACGACCTGACAAAGCGCTATGGCGAGCGGCTGGCGGTTGACGGCCTCTCGCTGAGCGTGCCGCGCGGCGAGGTCTTCGGCTTCCTGGGGCCGAATGGCGCGGGCAAGACGACGACGATTCGCATGTGCCTGGGGCTGATCCGCCCGACGAGCGGCGGCGTGGAGATCAACGGCGGCGATGTGAGCCGCAAGGGCGGGCGCGTGCTGGCGCGCGTCGGCGCGCTGATCGAGCAGCCCGCGCTCTACCCCTACCTCTCTGGCCGCGACAACCTGCGCGTGATCGGCGACGCGCAGGGCGGCGTGAGCGAGGCGCGCGTGGACAAGGCGCTCGATCTGGTGGCGCTGCGCGAGCGTGGCGGCGACCGCGTCAAGACCTATTCGCTGGGTATGAAGCAGCGGCTGGGCGTGGCGATGGCGCTGCTGCAAGACCCCGATCTGCTGGTGTTGGATGAGCCGACCAACGGACTGGACCCGGCGGGCATGGTGGAGATGCGCGACCTGCTGCGGCGGCTGGCGGCGCAGGGCAAGACCGTCTTCGTCTCCAGCCACGCGCTCGACGAGGTGCGCCAGATGTGCAGCCGCGTGGCGATCATCAACCACGGGCGGCTGGTGACGGAGTCGAGCGTGGCCGACCTGACCCGTGGGCAGGGCCTCTTCGTCGTGACGCTCGACCGCGCGGCGGAGGCGCTGGCCGCTGCGCGCGCGCAGCCCTGGGGCGCTCGCGCGCGGCTGACCGACGCTGGCCAACTCCTGACGCCCGCGCCCGACGACGATGGCGCCGCGCTCAACCGCTTCCTGGCGCAGGCCGGTTTCGCGCCGCGCGCCATTGCGCCCTATGAGGAGCGTCTGGAAGACGTCTTCCTGCGGCTGACCGACGCCGCGCCGACCGAGCGGGCGAACGGCGTGCGCGCTGACGTGAACAATGTGAAAGGAGGCGCACGATGAGCGCCGCAAGCATCGCGACGGCTCCCGCCGCCCGACCGGAGATTCGCACGAGCGCGCTGGGGCTGCTGCGCGGCGAACTGCGCAAGATCATCCACCTTCGCATCACCTGGGTGATGGCGGTGGTGATGACCGTGATGGTCATCGGCTCGCAGTTAATCCTGATCAGCGGGCCAAAGAACGCCTCTGACATGCGCAGCGCGCCGCTCCAGTCCTTCTACACCATTATGGAGGGCGACATCGCCATCGTGCGCGTGCTCAGCGGTATCTTCATCCTGGTTCTGGCGGCGCATGTCGTCGGGCTGGAGTATCAGTACGGCACGATCCGCGTGCTGCTCGCGCGCGGCGTGGGACGCCTGCATCTGCTGGGCGCGAAGGTGGCGGCGCTGGCGCTGGTGGGGCTGGCGCTGACGGCGCTGCTGGCGCTGATCGAGCTGGCCTTCGCGTGGGGGCTGAGCCTGGCGCTGGCGGATGGCGGGCAGCCGTGGCGGGCGCTGGGCGCGACATACTGGGCCAATCTGCGCCTCTACCTCGCCTATCTCGTGCTCAATCTAGTCGTCTCGCTGCTGCTGTCGGTAGCGGCCTCGGTGGTGGGCCGCTCGCTGGCCTTCGGGCTGGCGGTCGGGCTGAGCTGGTTCGCGGTGGACAACCTGCTGACGATCCCGCTCTCGCTGCTGGCGCAGGTGACGCACAACGACTTCTGGCCAAATCTCTCTGGCGCCTTGCTCGGCCCGCTGCTCAACCGCCTGCCTGACTACATCCTCGCGCCCGACCACAGCATCAGCGTCGGCGGCTTCGGCCCGCAGCCGCTGGTGGCTGTGCCGGCCAGTCATGCGCTGCTGGTGATCGGCGTCTACGCCGCCATCTTCCTTGCTGTCGCCATCAGCCTCACCTGGCGCCGCGAGACGCTGGATTGAGGCGACAGCCAGCGGTGAATGCTGTTTGACGAGTGGTTGGGGTGATGGCGCGGCGCGCGGCGACGGGCGGGTGTACCCGCCCGTTCCCCGGCCCGCCATCGCTGAGCAGCCCATTGCTTCCCCCACTCCCGCACAGTGAGGACGGGGACACGAGGAGCGGTTCGCGCCCGTGCTATACTGCCTGAAAGCGAGCGGATTCGGCTGGATTGGCGGAGGCGCGTGGCGTGGGCAAGCTCTTCATCTCCTACCGGCGCGATGACACCCAGGACTTCACGCGCAGTGTCTATGAGCGGCTGGCGGCGCGCTTCGGCGCGGCCAACATCTTCATGGATGTAGACTCTGTGCCACTTGGCGCCGACTTTCGCCAGATCCTGCGCGATGCGGTGGCCGAGTCGAGCCTGGCGCTGGTGATGATCGGGCGGCTCTGGCTGAGCATGGTGGATGAGCGCGGACAGCGGCGGCTGGATAATCCCAACGACTACGTGCGCATCGAGGTGGAGGCGGCGCTGGCGCGCAATATTCCGGTCGTGCCGGTGCTGGCGCATGGCGTGGGCATCCCGCGCGAGAGCGACCTGCCGCCCAGCATCGCGGCGCTGGCGTATCGCAATGGCACGGATGTGCGCTCCGACCACCACTTCAATCACGATGTCGAGCAGTTGATCGCCCGGCTGGC
>JAICVT010000534.1 GCA_025935235.1 Ktedonobacterales bacterium
AGTGATCAGCTAGGCGCCTACGACGGGCCGTTCGCCTTCCCGATCAGCGCCTCCGCCACCTGGACGATCGCCGATAGCGGCCAGACCACCAGCCCGCCGCTGCCCGCGGGCGCGCTGACCGATCTCACGCAGAACTACCTCACCCCACGGCCACAGTGGGCGGACACCACGGCGGGCGGCTCGACCTCCCGCGTCAACTGGCAGCTGCTGCTGCCGATTGACGGCTCGCTGCTGATGGGGATGGTGAACAATCCCTCGAACGCGCCCTTCGCGGTGATCAACGAATGGCTGTGGGTGTATCAGGATGGGCTGCTGCTAAACCGCGCGGCGATCGGCGATGCGGCGGCGACCACCTACTCGCTGGAGAGCGCGCCGCTGCCGAATCCAGCGCACGGCGGAGGCGGGCCAGGGACGAGCTCGACGGGGGCGATCAATGTCAATAGCGGGGCCGATCCCGCGCTCATCCTCGACCCGACGCTCAGCGTGGCGGCGGTGGCCAACGCCACCGGGACGGCGGCGGGCGGGAGCGGCGTCAATCAGCTAGCGGGGTATGTCGCCGACAATGCGGGGGCGGTGCTGCCACTGTATTGCGAGGTGCAGTACAGTCCACTCTATTTGTATCCGCGGTGAGGCCGGGCGGGAGTGAAAGGAGGCGGAGGAGATGGCGCGCATCCGACCAACAGGCGCCGGGAAGCCGCGGCGGACGCGGCGTGGCGCGGGGACGAGCAAGCGAGGACGACACAAGGCGCATCACGCGGCCCAGCACACGGCGCGGCGCGCCGCGACCGCTCGGCAGGCGACGACAACGGCTCCCAGCGCCGAGCATCCGGCGGCGGGGAGCGCGTGGAGCGGCATGACCACGTCGAGCGCCAACCCGACGCCGCTGCTGGCGCTGCGTCCCGACCAGATGACACATGAGCTCGCGACGCTCGCGTTGACGGGCGCGCAGCGGGCGACGCCGCATGGCGCGCTCCACCAGGCGCTCCAGGCGTGGGGCGCGGGTCGGGATCAGGCGGCCAATCGCGCGTGGCGGCGTCCCGGCGGACTGACGCGCATGGCGGGGCTGTGACGCGCTCCGCGATAGGCGATGTGAGGAGGGGTATGGGCGATGCTGCGGAGCAAACTGGCGCTCTATGCGTACACCGCGCCATCGGCGGCCTATCCGCTGATCGTGCGGGAGTATGGCGAGCAGGTCGAGGCGCTGGAGTTCACGACGGTCGCGCCGGGCGGCTTTGGCGACCTGACCTGCGCGCTCAAGCTGGAGGACGCGCGCCTTCCGCGCCCGGAGCTGGCGATGTTCTCGCGCATCTGCCTGCGTGATGGCCCCTACACCGCGTTCGCGGGCGAGTGGGCTGATCCAGCGTTGGCGCTCGATGCGCGCGCGGGCGACTACCTCGCGCTGCTGGCGCTGGGCGCGGGCGCAGCCCTGCGCGACGATCCTGACGATGCGGCCTATGCGACGCCGACCACCGCACAGGCCATCATCGCGGCGGAGTGCGCGCGGCGGGCGGCGTGGCTGCCGCTCGATCAGGATCAATCGGCTGTGCTGCCCGACCAGCCCATGGCGACCTTCGCGCCCGCCTACGACAGCTACAACCTGGAGGAGATCCTGCATGAGTTGCTCGGCGCGCTCGGCGACTACACCTGGACGGTCTACGACCACCCGCGTAGCCTCGATCCGGCGGGCTTCCCGACCTGGCGGCTGTCGGCGCATCAGCGCGATGTGACGACCACCACCTATCTGGCGGTTGGCGACGACATCGCGAGCTGGCGGGTGGCGCCCTCGACCGAGCGCGCCTACAACGTCGTCGAGGTGGCGTATGTTGATCCGCAAGCCGGGCCAGGAGTGGTCACGGTCAGCGATCCGCGTCTGAACAGCGATGGCTCGCAGGGGAACGCGCCGTTTCGCCGACGCAAGCTGCGCCGCTCGCTCGGGCGGCTGCCGCTGACGCTGGCCCAGGCCACCACCATTGCCAACGCCTGGCTCGCCACCTTCAGCGAGCCAACCGACAAGGTGGAGATGACGCTGTGTGGGGTGCGCGACGCCAACGGCGTCAGCATCCCGCTCAGTCATGTGCGCGCCGATAGCAATCTCTTCGCGCCAGAGCTGGCCGTGCGCGGGCAGCGGCTCTCCAGCAGCCCGACGCCCGGCGTCAACCAGTTCTGGATCGCCGAGACGCGCTACCGCGAGACGGCTGACGGCGACATCACGCTGACGCTGCAGCTCGACAACTATGCCGATCGCGCCGAGGGTATGCTGGCGCGGCTGCGCATCGCCGAAGACCTGCGCCAGCGAACGCGCGG
>JAICVT010000424.1 GCA_025935235.1 Ktedonobacterales bacterium
TCCAAAGAGGACGTTCGCTGGTCTGAGCGAACGTCCTCGGTGCCAAAGGGGGGACTCGAACCCCCATGCCCTTGCGAGCACAGCGCCCTGAACGCTGCGTGTCTACCGATTTCACCACTTTGGCATGCGGCCAGCGCTCTGCCCTCCGGCGAGAGTGGCGCTCCCCAATACTACGCTACGCCACAGCGCTTGTCAAGCCAACCTGAGCAGCTAAAATCGCGCCAGCCATCTCTTCTCCCCACGCTTGACAGCGCGCCGACACTCCGGCACACTGGAGCGCAAGCAGCCTGTCCCTGGCGTGTCTCCCCACGCGCCCGCCGCGCTGCGCCGACACATCCGGTCTCGTCCCTTTCCCGACTCATCAGGAGGGAGGAGCGCATGAGCCGTCCTGATTCCGCGCCCAATGCCGCGCCTGACACGCCGCGTACCGCGCTGCCAGGCTCCCCGCCAAGTGCGCTGCCGGGGGTCACGCTCTTCTGCGCCAACCTTGCGCTGGTCGTCATCCTGGCGCTCAGCTGGCTCTGGCCATCCCGCTTCCTCACGCCGTCATCTGGCCAGCCAGCGCCCGGTGGAGCGCCCAGCGCGCCGCCAATCGTCACGCCTTCGTTGAGCGCGCCGTTCACGCTGACGCCCATCGCGCCCGCCGCCACAGCCGCCACAGCCGCCACAGCCACCACAGGCGCGGCGCCGACTTCCACACCCGTCAGCGCCTCGCCCAAGCCGACCGCGCCCGCACACGCCACCGCCACGTCAGCTCCGCCGACACCGACACCTATACCCACAGCCACCGCGACAACCGCGCCGCCGACGCCATCGCCGACATTTCCCCCGAACTAGCGCGGTGTAGCGCCGCCCGCGCGCTGTCGAACGGTGTTGACGCTTCCGATGCGGTGTGATATGCTCGGTAAGCGTCCGCGGGCTGATCCAGCCTACAGCGGTCACCACAGCCGGGTGGTTAGCTCAGTCGGCAGAGCGCGTCGTTCACACCGACGAGGTCACTGGTTCAAGTCCAGTACCACCCACCATATATGCTTTCCAGGTCCTTGACGTGCAGTCAAGGGCCTGGTTGTTTTATATGCGTTCGTCTAACGATGGCGATATGGTTCCTGGTCGCCAGTGGCCAGCTGCGCACAGACGGCTCCGTAACCTGGGCGCGTAGACCATATGAGGATGTCTGGAGGGACAACCAGGCACATCAAGGAAGCAGAAGAAGATGCATCGAGAAGATGCATCGAGAAGACGCATCGAAAGGAATCACCCATGAGTCGTCTCCGTGTCCCAGCGCAGCGCCTATGTGTACTGTTGCTGCTGCTCACCGTCATCGCACTGAGCGTCGTCGCCTGTAGTGGATACTCGGCGCCTTCGAGTCCTGGCAGCCCAGGAGGTGGCCCGACTCCAACCCATAGTGGGTACTGATCAGAGGCGCATCGGCGCAAGCAGGGAGCGCCGGGATGATGGCGGCGCCACGCTCAACCGCCTGCGCCAGCTGCGCTGGCTGCGCGCGTGAGGCGCCTCTGATCCTGGCCAAACGAAAGAGCGTCTGCCAATGGCAGGCGCCCTTTCTCCGTTAGCGCCCTGTTCGTTCCTGGCGCCGTCTGTCATAACCAAGAACGTGGCAGAGCATGGCGAGCACAGCCCCGAAACGCGGAGGTGAAGCATCAATGGTAAACCCTGCGCTTGAACCCTTTGGGGCCTTCATAGACCAATGGCAGACCACCGGATCTCACCTCTACTTCCCCGGTGTGATCCTTCATGGCCAGACATCCTTTGATTGGCTTGAGGGTGGCGTGTTCTTGATCATGCGCTCCATGATGAAGGACCCGCGCTTTCCTGACGGTGTCGCCATTTTTGGCAGCGATGACATGGCAAAGACGTTTTTTCTGCTGTACTTTGATGAGCGTGGCGTTTCGAGAAAATACGACGTGACCATGACAGGTCATCAACTCATGTGGTGGCGCGACGATCCCAGTTTTTCCCAGCGGCTCACCCTGACGATAGAAGACGATGGCGACAAGATGGTCGGTCAGGGCGAGATGTCACGGGATGGAGCCGCCTGGGAGCAGGATATAGCGCTGATGTACGAACGTCGTCCTGCATGACACTGGACGTAGACGCCCATATGCGGCGAGTTTGAGTGGTAAGCCGAGACAGTGCAGGAAGTGCGGATGCCTCCGAACAAAATGGGCCAGCCGTCCACCTGAAAGGCGCTCCCTAGCCCTTGCGCGCACTAAACGCGAACATCCGCTGGTCGTGGCGGAGCGGCTGCGGGGAACCCCGGCAATCTCCCGCCCATCCAGGCGCGCGAACGCGGGCGCGCAGGCTGGCGCCGAGCATGCGAGAGGCAGACGGGCGCGCGGCGCACGTTCGGCGCACGCTCGGCCTGCGCTCGGCCTGGAGACGCCAGATGATCTCGGCGCGCCAGGCTGCGGGCGAGATCGTAGAAGATTTCGGGCTAGACTACAGGTCACAGCGGTGTTGCGACCTTCAAATTGACCTGCTATGCTGTAGCCGACTGTTTCGTTCCATTACTGGAGAGACGCCATCAGCCGCTGACTGCTCTCGTGGTCGGCGGATCGAGCGTCGCCTGCATGGAAAGCCACACGCTCCAGGGCGGCGCCCGTACCCGCGCGGCGACCCGATGGCGTGGCTGAGAGAGGTGGTATCGCGTGGGGTCTCCGCTGGGGCCATCGAGTATAGCGCTGGGTGCGGAGTCGGTGAGCGTTAGCTCGCTCTCCGGCCTGATCGGCGTCGCCGCGTTCTTCTTCTTCGCCTTCCTGGCGATCTTCTGGATCGCTCTGGTCTTCTGGACCTGGCGCGACGTGCGCTCGCGTACGCAGGATGTGATCCTGCAGGTCACAGCGACCCTGCTCGTCGCTGTCTTCAACATCGGCGGGCTCTTCATCTACCTGATCGTGCGGCCCCGGCAGACGCTGGCCGAGCTGTACGAGCGCCAG
Organism: Ktedonobacterales bacterium; assembly: GCA_025935235.1. Taxonomy (GTDB): domain Bacteria; phylum Chloroflexota; class Ktedonobacteria; order Ktedonobacterales; family JADMIN01; genus JAKAIY01. The sequence continues at coordinate 2,955 of JAICVT010000424.1, forward strand.
TTGGAGGAAGAATCGTTGCTGGCGGAGATGACCGAGCGCCAGACCTGCCCAACCTGCCACTATCGCGTGGAGGGCGATTTCCAGCTCTGCCCGTCGTGCGGCACCAAGCTGCGCCGCCCCTGTCCGCGCTGCGACCACCTGCTCGAGCTCAAGTGGAATGTCTGCCCGTTCTGTGGCTACGGTGGCGGCTCGATGGACAGCGGCCGCGCGCCCTCACGCGCCCCGTCGCGCGTCGAACGCTGAGCCTGAATCTGGGCCTGAACCAGTCCAACGCGGAAGGCGCGCCCCGGCGCAGGGGAACGTGTCTTCCGCGTTCATCTATGCACTCTATCTATGGAGGCGCCTCCGCGCCCCACGCCGCGCTGCTCAGACGCTGTGGCGCGGCGCACAGTTTTGAGCGCATTCGATACGCAGTCCTGCGTACATGCGTTGTAATCAGCGAGCCAGTCAGCGAGCCAGTCAGCGACGCGCTGAACGGCGCACACGGGGGTTGGCAAGCTCAGGGGGAAGCGCGGCAGGCAATGGGTGGTCGAGCGTCTTCTCGCCAAAGGAGTGACAACGCATGGCACGCAGGGCCGAAGAGCGGGCCAACGAGAAGGCCGATGAGAAGGCCGATGAGA
>JAICVT010000052.1 GCA_025935235.1 Ktedonobacterales bacterium
CCTCGAAGCGCGCGAGTACCTGGCCAACCAGCCCGCGCTGCACGCCTTCGGGCTTGACGATGATGAGCGTTCGCTCCACGGGAATCTATCCTCCAGCGATGAGTGGATGATGAACTGTGCACCGCGCCACGCGCGAGCCGTTGCATTGTATCGCCTGCGCGCGGGAGTCTGCTGCCGCGTGGGATGAGCGACTGGCGAATCCGGGCGGCTGGCGGTTGAAACCGCGCCTGGGAGGCCCGGCGGGGCCGCGAACTCCGCCTGCGCGGACTTGGGAATCGCTCCCGAACCCGCGCAGGCGGGTTTTGCGGCGGCGCGCAGGCCGCCTCCCAGGCGCGACTTCAGTCGCCAGCCTAGTAGCTGCCGATCTGCTCGGCAAGGCGCAGGCTGGCCTGGCCCGACTCCATGCGGATGCGGCCGAGGTTGGCCTGCACCGCACAGCGCACGACGATCAGCAGCTCGCCGCCATCGGTCACCAGCACCGTGCCGCCGGGCGCCTCGAAGGTGGCATGGCGAATGTCGCCCACGCCGAGCTGCTCGATGTAGCGGCCAGCGGCGTCGTAGGCGGCGGCGGCCATCGCGCCGAGCAGCTCCTCATCTTCGCCGTCGAGCGTGCTGGCGACCACCAGGCCGTCTTTCCCGGCGAGCAGCGCGCCGACCACCCCATCCACCGCCATCAGGCGCTGCAATATCGTCTCCACGGTCGTCCCTCATCTCTCTGGGCTACTCTCTGGCGTCGTGTGGGCTACTCGTCATTGGACTGATTCAGCGATACCGAACGATTCAGCGACTCCAGCGCGGCCAGATAGTCGCCCTGGCGGATGCGCGCATCGCCCAGCAGCCGGTGCAGTTCGGGATGCTCCGGCTGCTCGTCGAGCGCCGCTTCCAGATCGCTCAGCGCATCGGGCAGCAGGTCGGGCGCGTTCTTCAGCACCGCCTGATACTCTACCAGCGCCTCATCGAGCGAGCCAGCCTCGCGCAGCGCGCGCGCCGCCTCTAGTCGCGCCGTATAGTCGGTCGGCGAGATGGCAGGCCGCTCTGGCGCGGCGGGCGGCTCTGGCTCAGCGGGTGGCGCGGGCGGCAGCGGCGGCTCCTCTGGCCCCTGGAAGAACTCATCCAGCGCGCGCGCCTTCTCGCCCGCTGGCTCTGCGTCGGGCTGGCCAGTGAACGCCGCCAGCGCGCCCGGCTCCAGCGTGAACTGCTGGTAGCCCGCAGCGGAATGCGCGCCCTCCAGCGCCTCCAGCGTCACGTCGGGCGTGGCCTGGGCGGATGTGCCCGGCGACGAGGCGCCCGGCTGGCTGGGCCACTCGAAGGCGTCGGCCAGCGCCTCGGGCCAGTCGGCCTGCGCGGCGGGTGACGTCTCCGCTGCCGTCTCCTTCGGCGCATCGGCGAAGCCGGAGGCGAACCCCGCGTAGTCCGCGCGCGCTGGCTCGCCCGCTGGCTCAGGCGGCGCGTCCGCCGATAGCGCGGGGCTGGCGAGCGGCTGGCTGGGCGGCGCGGGCTGCTCCAACTCGGCGAACATCTGGCGCAGATCCTCTGGCGTGGCTTGTGGCGCCTGGTTCGCCAGCGGTTCGCTGGGCTGCGAGAGCCGCGACCCAATCGGCCCCGATGGCGCGCTCGTCCGTGGGGCGGATAGCGGCGCCGATAGCGGCGCGGACGAAGGCGGGCCAACCGGCGGCACAGTGGGTCCGGTGGAGGGCAGCGATGTGATGGGAAGCTGGGCGCCGCGCCCGCCGAATGGCCAGGGCGGCACGGAGGCAGGTCCACCGGTCGGCGGCGCCGGGCGCGGCGCGCCGAAGAGGGCGTCGAGCGAGCCAGTCGGGCGGCTGCGCGACACCTCATCGCTGCGTGTGCGGGCGCCCTGCGCCTGGAGCCACTGCACCCAGCGGATGGCGCGGCGCGTCTCGGTATCACCCAGCGCGGCCTGGCTCGCGGCGATGGCGGGCGGCACGAACTGCGCCGAGGCGTCGAATGGCGGCTGCGCGCTCTGGGCGGTTCCCGCTCCTGCCTGCGCTCCTGCCTGCGCGCCGGCCAGCGGCTGCGACGACGGCGCGGGCGCCGCGCTGGGGGTGGTGGGCGCGGGCATGGCGGCTGTCGGCGTCGCGCCAGGATCACTGTGGTCGGGCGCCCAGAGCATGTTCTCGGTCTCTTTGAACATGCTGTGGAACTCTGGCGGCAGCTGCTGGGGCCGCGAGGTGGGCAGTGACCGCGAGAGACTGGCGCTAAGGTCTGGCCGCGAGAGCGCGGCGCCCAGATCGGCCAGCGAGGGAATGCCGGTCAGCGCGGCGTTGGTGGGCGCGGTGAAGGCGGGCTGGCTGGTCTGGCGCCGCGCGCCAGCGGCCGGCCCGTAGCTCTGGCGCTGGCTGGCCCCCGCCGCCACTGGCTCACTGCCCCAGAAGAGCGCGCGCAGCGCCGGATCACCCATCGCCCGGTCGGCGAAGAGCGTGCGGGCGATGCGGTGGTCGGGGTCCAGCTCAGCGGCGCGCTGCAAGAAGCGCTCGGCCTCGGGCGCGCGGTCGGTGGCGCGGGCGATGACGCCGACGATCAGCAGCGGCTTGACGCAGGCGGGCGCGTTCATCAGCACGCGGCGCGCCCACTCCTCGGCCTCCTGCGCACGCTCGGCGCGCCAGAGCGTCTCCACCAGCCCCACCTGTGCCTCGAGCAGGTCGCCATTCTCGGCGATCAGCGTCTCCCACTCGCGGATGGCGTGCGGGAAGAGCGAGCCGCGCACATAGAGCCGCGCCAGCCCCAGGCGGGTCGGCTGATAGGACGGCTTGCCGAGGCGGCTGGCCATCTCGCGATAGGTGGCGCGCAGCGACTGGTCATCTGGACGCACGTCGCAGGCGCGGCGATACCACGCCAGCGCCGCGACGGGATCGCCGTGCATCTGGTGGATGACCGCGCGGGCGCAGCAGGCGCGGGCGTCTTCAGGGTCGCCCGCCAGGGCGCGGTCGAGCGCGCCCAGCGCCTCGCGCGGCTTGTGGAGCGCCAGATAGATCTCGCCGAGCGTGCGCTGCACCGCCAGGGCGCGCGGATACTGAGCGAAGATCTCCTGGCAACGGGCCAGGGCGCTCTCGGCGCGGCCCGCCGCGATCTCCGCTTCGATGCTGCGTAGACGCTCGCTCAGCGAGGTCTGCCCTGGCTGCCCCATGCTCGTCGAACTCCTGCGCCTGCGTGGCCGTCGCATCCCTTCGGCGCCCGGGCGATGGCTCGCGAGGCGCATCGCTTGCTGGTGGGCGAGCGTCGGGGGCATGCGTGTCCCGCTCGTCGCTCCCTCGATGCTCCCGCCTGTGTCCCGCCTGTGTCCCGCCTGTGTCATCCATCGGGAGCCAGAACACAGCGCACTGGAGCGGGATCGCTACTCGGCATTATGGCCCCGCCACCCCAGCCCGTCAAGCAATATGACCGTTGGGCGACCCCGCAGAGCCGTCTGCTCACGGTAGCGCGAAGTGGCGCCAACTGCGCGAGATGGGCGGCGTCGCTCGATTGTTCTCGCAGCGGTGGGCGCCTGTCCTAGCCTGAAAGGCTGCGACATGACCGGTCGGCCCACCGATGTTGTACGCTAAGATGCGACATGCTATACTCACGCCACTGTGAGAGCGCCGAAGTTGTCCTATTTTTCAAGGGCGCATCACATCGCGCCCGGCGCTAGCAGAGACTCGCGCGACTTCCACAGGACCTGCGAATCATGTGGGGCGCGCTGTGGCGTCAATTCCGCATGTGCGCATAGCAGCGCGGCGCCGATGCGCGCCGCGATTGAGCTATGCGTCCGGTAGCAGCGCCCGGCGGCAAGCGCTCTGTCCTGATACACGATGTCCTGTTCCCAAGAACCACCGGGTGGCGCCAATGACGCGCGCCGCCAGGAGACTTACGTTATGGCAGCCAATGGCTACGGGTATTCTCGTCCGGGCGGCGCGAGCGGCTCGATCGCGATGGCGCTGATCGCATACGGGCAGCAGGGTGGCGCGCTCTACGCCGCCTATCGCCTGCCGGATAATCCACTCGTGCTCTCGCATGTGCGCTGGCAGGGCGACTCGGGCGAGATGATCGAGGCGCAGCATGGCTCGGAGAACTCCTACGAGCTGCCCCAGGAAGAGCGCGAAGCCTGGGCGCAGATTGCGCTCAGCTCGACGACCAACCAGGCGGATGCGGTGGGGCCGGACGCGCCCTGGCTGCCGGTGACGCTCGACCGCACGCGCGCCTTTGAGTTGGGGGTGCGGGCGCAGCGCGCGCGCTATGCCAGCCAGCCGCAGCAGTCGGCCTATAGCTCGCTCAACTCGCCGCCACCACCGCCGCGCTCCAGCGCGCCATCGGGATTCGGCGCCTCATCGTTTGGTCCACCGCCGCCCGCCATGCCGTCGCGCATCGCGCCCGTCGCGCCGCCCGCGCCCATGCATCCCTACCAACTCCAGCAGATCCCGACGCCCAGCCCGCGCTCGGATGACTACCCGCCGACGCGGCTGATTGATGCGCTGCCCGTCTCATCCCCCAGCCTGCCCGAGTCGCCGCAGCAGACGACCGGCCAGTGGGCGCGCGAGGAGATGATGCGTGGCGCGGCGTATGGCGCGAGCGGGCCAGAGGTCTCGGCCTACCCCTGTGTGGAAATGGAGATGCCGGTGCTGCTGACTACCGACCAGCAGGATTTCACCCGCGACTTCGCGCGCGACGTGGCGATCCACTTCAGCCGCGCGGCGCGCTCGATCCCGCAGACGCGCGAGCTGCGCGGGTGGATGCGTGGGGCGCGCATCGTGCTGGCCGCGCGGATGGCCTTCGGTGCGGGCGCTCGCCCCGCCAGCCGCGCCGAGATGGAGCACGCCGCCGGGCTGCTGGCCGAGGCGCTGGCCCGCCGCACGCTGCCCTACGCCCAACTACGCTTCGCCGATCTGGCGGAGTGGAACCAGGGCGTCGAGCTGCCGGAGTAGCGAACCTCACCCCCTGTCCCCCTCCCCTGAAAGGGAGGGGGAACCCACTTCAGGCGTTGTGGCGCGGAGCGGCGCCATCCTCAGTCCGCGCAGGCGGACTTCGCGGCCCGCAAGGCCTCCCAGGCGCGGTTTCAACCGCCAGCCTGCCCCGCGCGCCGCCTCAATACAGCCCGGTGGTGTACGACTCTTCCAGCGCCTCCTCGGCGACCTCGCTGGTCACACCGGGCAGCGCGATGTGGTCGGCGAAGATCTGCGGCGCCGAGGGCAGCGCCTCCGCTAGCGGCCAGCTCGCCGTCTCCCACAGGCGCGAGCGGATCAGCGCGCGGCCACAATGCAGGAAGACCTCGCACGCCTCCACCACGATCGCTAACTGCGGCGCCTTGCCCTGCGCGCTGAGCGAGTCGAGCAGCGCGGGATCGGTGTAGAGCGCGGCGCGACCATTGATGCGCAGCGTCTCGCGCAGGCCGGGGATGACGAAGAGCAGCCCCACCTGAGGATTCTCGATGATGTTGCGCAGGGTGTCGGCGCGGCGGTTGCCAGGCCGGTCGGGGATCGACAGCAGATGGTCGCTCAGCACGCGCGCGAAACCCGGCGCGTCGCCCTTCGGCGAGACATCGCACAGCCCCGCGCGATTGGCCGTGCTGATGAAGAGCAGCGGCGCGAACGCGATAAAGTCGCGGCAGTGCGCGTCGAGGTGGGTGATCTGCTTCTTCAGCGCGGGCGCGCCCGGCTCGCCGAGCAGCGCGCGCAGCTCCTGCTCCGACGTGATCTGCCCGCGCAAGTCAGGGGTCTCCTCGGTGGCGGCTTCGGCTGGCGAATCGCTCAATGACACGGCGCATCTCCTTCTCTGACAAGGTGCGCGTGGCGAGTGGGAGTCGCGGCTTTGAAAGACTGGCGCTCGGCGCGAAGGGCATAAATGCCACCTACAGCGTTGGCTGTCAGTGGCATTCATGCCGCCGTCCGTGTGTTCCGGCCTTTCAAGGCCGAGAGCTACCTCCCTACCGCGGCGCGCCGGGGGTGCGGGCGCTGGCCTGGCTCGCCTGGCTCGCGGCGGTGGCTCCAGACGCGCTGGCGGGCAGCGTTGGATGCGCACGCACAACCTTGTCGCCCGTGAAGCGCGCGCGCACGACCCAAATGAACGCCTCGATGAAGATCTTGCGCGACATCTTCGACTTGCCTACGCGGCGATCCTCGAAGATGATCGGCGTCTCGCGCCAGCGGAAGCCGCTCCTCCAGAAGTTGTAGGCCATCTCCACCTGAAAGGCATAGCCCTGCGCCGAGATAGCGTCCAGGTTGAGCTTGCTCAGCGCCGCCACTCGATAGCAGCGGTAGCCGCCGGTGCAGTCGTGGATGGGGATGCCCAGCACCGCGCGCGCGAAGATGTTGCCACCGCCACTGATGAACTTGCGCAGCGGCGACCAGTTCGGCGTGCCGCCGCCCTGGATGTAGCGCGAGCCAATCACCAGATCGGCGCCCTCCGCCGCCACGAAGAAGTGCGGCAGGAAGGACGGATCGTGCGAGAAATCGGCGTCCATCTCGAAGACGAGGTCATAGCCGTGGTCAATGGCGTAGCGGAAGCCCGCCACATAGGCCGTGCCCAAGCCCAGCTTGCCAGGACGGTGCATCACATGGATGCGCGCGTCGCTGGCTGCCAGTTGATCCACCAGCTTGCCAGTGCCGTCGGGGGAGTTGTCGTCAATGATGAGCAGATCAGAGGTCGGCGCATGGGCGAAGACCTGCGCGATCAACTCGGCGATATTCTCACGTTCGTTGTAGGTCGGAATGACAATGAGCGATCTCACGCGCTGGTCTCTCCATCAGGTCGACCAGGGGGTCGGCCCGGTCTGATTCGTCTGGCCACAGAACTGGCCGTATCGCGCGCATCTGGCGCGCTGGGCGGACATCGGATGCGCTCTTCGTGAACACGCTCTTGCCATCATTGGCCCGCTACGCGCAAGCGCTCGCGCCCGCGTTATTGTAGACCACCTCGCGCCTGAATGCGCGCGCAAGGGGACTATCCGCTACGCAGGATGGCGCAGCCGCGCATCGCATCGCAATATACGCTGCCAGATACGCTAACAGATACGCTTGCGCAGCTCCGTGAGTCGCATCACCGTGATCTTGCGCTTCTCGACCGAGACATACTGCTTGTCCAGCAGATAGCTCATCACCTTGTTGACGCTCTCGCGCGAGGCGCCCACCATTGCCGCCAGATCGCTCTGCGTCAGCTTCAGCTCGATGCGAATGCCCTCTGGCGTCCGCACGCCGTTCGACTCCGCCAGCTCCAGCAGCTTCTTCGCCACGCGGCCGTGCACATCCAGAAAGAGCAGATCCTCGACCATCGCGTCGGTCGAGCGCAGGCGATGCGAGACCGTAGCCAGCATCTGCAGCGCGATGCGCGGGCGGCGCGTCGCCACGGCGATGAAGTCGGCCCGCTGGATGCAATACGTCTCGGTCGGCTCGATGGCGACGGCGCTGGCCGAGCGCGGCTGACCATCCAGCAGGGCCAGCTCGCCAAACGCCTCGCCCGCGCCAAAGACCGCCAGCGCGACCTCCTGCCCCTCTGGACTGGAGAGGTAGATGCGCACACGCCCGATCTTGATGACGAACAGCGTCGTGCCGGGATCATCGCGATGGAAGATGATCTCGCCCTGGTGGAAGGCGTGACGGCGTGTCACCATCGCCAGATCGTGTAGTTCATCGGCGTCCAGGGTGGCGAAGAGTGGGATGCCCGCCAGAAACTGCGCGTGTTCGCTCAGTGCGGCCTCAGACTGGGTGGCGACCAGCGGCTGCCCTTGCCCGCCAGCGGAATGTGACATAGTGCTTCACTCCATCAGCGCGTGTGGATGCATAGATGGCAGGTTCGCGGCGCCATTGCCCGAACCAGGCGCGAACCAGGCGCGAACCAGGCCCTGGCAGACTGAAGGCAGGCGTCATCCACGGGCGACGCTCTGGCCATCTTAGCGCCTGACGCGCCAGAACGCAACTCTGTCGCGCCGACCGGCGACCAACCGGCGACCAACCGGCGACCAACCGGCGCGGACAATGACACGCATTGCGGCGGCATGATACGATGAAACCGCGCGCATGAACGGATGTTTCACACCCGACGCGGCGATCACTCAGCGGCTCGGCAAGCAGAATGGAGGGTGGCGTGTCGGAGGATGTGGCGGCGGACGCGCTCAAGCGCTTCTTCGGATTCGACGGCTTCCTGCCGGGTCAGCGCGAGATCGTGGAGGCGGCGCTAGCGGGCCGCGACGCGCTGGCGCTGATGCCCACCGGCGGCGGTAAGTCGCTAACCTATCAGCTCCCCGCCACGCTGCTGCCGGGCGTGACGGTGGTCGTCTCGCCGCTGATCGCGCTGATGAAAGACCAGGTGGACCGCCTGCTGGCCAACGGCGTCGCGGCCACCGCCATTACCAGCGCGCTCGACCCCGACGAGCGCGAGCGGCGCGAGCAGGCCGCCCTGCGCGGCGCCTATCGCCTGCTCTATGTGGCGCCGGAGCGGCTGGTCAACCCCAGCTTCCTGCGGCTGCTCGACACACTCCACAGCCAGCAGGGCATCGCGCTCTTCGCCGTGGATGAGGCGCACTGCGTCTCGGAGTGGGGCCACGACTTCCGTCCAGAGTATCGGAAGATTGGCGCTGTGCGCGCGCGCTACGCGGGCGTCCCGATGCTGGGGCTGACGGCGACCGCGACCGAGCGCGTGCGCGCGGACATCGTCGAGCAGTTGCGCCTGCGCGAGCCGCTGATCCACGTCGCCAGCTTCAATCGCCCCAACCTGCGCTACGACGTGCGCCAGCGTGGCCGCGCCGCCTATCGCGAGCTGCTGGTGGCGCTGCGCGATCTGCGGCGTGACAATCCTGACGCCCCCGCCATCATCTATTGCCAGACGCGACGCGGCGTGGAGTCGCTCTGCGACAAGCTGCTGGAGGATGGCGTGCGCGCGGCGCCGTATCACGCGGGCCTCGCGCCTGAGCAGCGCACGCGCTACCAGGACGACTTCATCCACGACCGCACGACGACGCTGGTCGCTACGGTGGCCTTTGGCATGGGCGTTGCCAAACCCGACGTGCGGATGGTGGCGCACATGGATACGCCACGCAACCTGGAGAGCTACTATCAGGAGTCGGGCCGGGCCGGGCGCGACGGCGATCCTGCGCACTGCCTGCTCTTCTATTCGCCGGGCGACCGCGCCCGCGTTGAATACTTCATCGAGGGCATGAGCGAGGAGCAGCAGCCGATCGCGCGGCAGCAGTTCCAACGTGTGCTGAGCTGGGCGATGGAGAGTGACTGCCGGCGGCGTGGGCTGCTGGCCTACTTCGGCGAGGAGCTGGCCGAGGAGAACTGCGGCGCCTGCGATGTGTGTCTGAACCCCACCGAGCGCGAAGATCGCACGGTGGACGCGCAGAAGCTGCTCTCCGCCGTGGCGCGCACCGAGCAGCGCTTCGGCCTGATGTACGTCGTCTCGGTGGTGCGCGGCGAGAACAAGAAGGTCATCCGCGAGCGCGGCCACGATCAGCTCTCGGTCTATGGCATCGGCGCGAACCAGAGCATGGAGGAGTGGCGCCGCCTGGGCTACGCGCTGCTGGCGCAGGGGATGCTGGCCGAGGGCGCCAACGGCTCGAGCGCCTATCCCACCGTGCGGCTGACGCCGCTGGCCTGGGAGGTGTTGCGCGGGAATGAGCGCGTGGAGGTCGCCCGCGCCCGCGAGCAGCCGCGCGTTCCGCGCCGGGGCGAGGCGCAACTGGACACCACGGCGTTCGACCTCTTCGAGCGGCTGCGCGCCCTGCGCCGCGAGCTGGCCGACGAGGCGCAGGTTCCGGCGTATGTCATCTTCCCCGATGCCACGCTGCGCGCGCTGGCCACCCGCCGCCCGGAGACGCGCCAGCAGTTCGCGCAGATCCCCGGCGTCGGCGAGGCCAAAATCGCGGCGCTCGCGGGCGCCTTCCTGCCGGAGATTCGCGCCTTCTGCGATGAGCGCGGGCTGGAGAGCTGGCCGGAAGTGGAGAGCGACGAGAACGCCGCGCCGGCGCCGCGCGTCACGGAGGCCAGCAGAGCCAGCGGCGCGGGCCTGGGCGGCGGCAGGGGCGCGTCAGCGCGGGAGACGCTCGACCTCTTCCGCGCGGGCCTCTCGCTGGAGGAGATCGCCGAGCGGCGCAATCTGACGCGCACGACGCTGGTGGGCCACCTCTGCGACATGCTGAACGCGGGTGAGGAGCTCGACCTGACGCGCCTGATGTCCGCCGACCGGCTGCGCGCCATCGAAGACGCCTTCGCACGGCTGGGCGCCTCGCCGCTCTCGCCCGTCAAAGAGGCGCTGGGCGAAGAGGTCAGCTTCGACGATCTGCGCCTGGTTCGCGCCGCCCTGCGCAAACCCTCACCCTGACCCTCTCCCAGTGGGCGAGGGAGCAGCAGGTTATTGCAGAGCGCGCGGTGAGTGACTCCCCTCTCCCGCACAGCGGGGGAAGGGCTGGGGGAGGTGGCCTCCGCTAGCGCGCGGCGCTCGTGTCGCAGGTGATCTCAAAGAGGAACCACTTGCGACGCTCGGTCTCGTCCAGGATTTCCTCCAGCACGTTGGCGGTCACCGAATCTCCATGCTGTTCGCACACCTCGATCGCGGCCCGCTGGCTCTCCGCGATGTGCGCGTTGTCGTCGAGCAAGCGCCGCATCATGTCACCCGCCGAGACGAACTCGCTGTTGTCATCCTGAATCGTCTGCAACTGCGCGATGTGGCTGATGCTTCGGATAGTCGTGCCGCCGATGCGCCGCACGCGCTCGGCGAGGATGTCTATCGCCCCGAAGATCTGCTCAGCCTGCTCGTCCAGCAGCAGGTGATAGTCGCGGAAGTGCGGGCCAGACAGGTGCCAGTGATAGTTTTTCGTCTTGGTGAAGAGCGCGAACGCATCCGCGATCAGCGGATTGATGGCCTCCACGACCGCCTGGACATCGGACGACTTCAGATCGGTCGGCGTGGCGAGCGGCCTGGGAGCGGGATAGGCGCGGGGTGGCTTGTTCGCGCCAGACGGCGTCTTCTCCCGATGATCCTCATGCGTGGGTTGTCGCGTCGAAGTGTTGGCCATGTCGAACTCCTTGCGGTGGCGCTCCTGCTGTCTGGGCTAACTCGTCCTCTGTGTTTCAGGCGACCCGCGCGCCGCGCGGTGGCGCTGCTCGCGGCACGGAGTCGAGGCGCCGCATCGGCCATGCCGAGATGTCATCCGCTGTCGTGTATCAGTGGCCACGCCAGCGCGATGCGCGTGATTGCATGATTGCGCATACGACGAGCCGCCCGGAGGAGGGTGTCGTCCCTCCAGCGGGCGGCTCTCGCAAGGCGCGGTGCGCGCGCTCTGCGCTGGCGTATCAGCCTAGCGCCAGAGCACGTAGCCCAATCCCTGCACCTCGCGCGGCAGGCATTGCGCGCCCGCCTCGCGGAGCGAGCCACGTAGCGCGTTGGCCAGCGTGTCCACCTCGTCAATCGTCGTGCCAAGCTGCGCGGCCAGCCACTTCGGGCTGACGATCTGGCCAGCGCGGCGCATCAGGGTGGCCAGCAACTCGCGCTCTTTCACGGCGAGGCGCGTGGGTCGCCCATGCACCAGAATCGAGCCAGTGAGGGTGTTCATCACCATGCCGCGATAGCGCAGCACGCCCGCGGCGTCGCGCCGACGTCCGGGGAAGCTGCTGCCAGGCGTAGCGCCATCTGACAGGATCAACTCGTCCATGAGGGGGGTGGGGTCAAGCGGCGTGTAGTCCATACGACTTCTCTCCGTGTTCTCGCATGGGCCGGCTCTATGGCCTCGTCGCCGGTTTCGGCCCAGTTCATCAATTCGCTGGGGTCAGTATACTGGGCTGACCTGAACTCAACATGAACTGAACCTGAATTGAAGATGAGAAACTGTTGAGCTTGCGAAAAGGCTGATAGATTCAGCCTTGCTGCGATCCCTCATCTTCGCCGGGAGCAGGGCTGGGAGCGGGCGGGCGCGATTGTGGCGCCGCGAAGGGGCTGGATGGCGCGCCGGAGCGGTCTATCAGCGCCTGGCTCAACCGCTCCCACAGGCCGGACTCCGGGGCGCTGGCGCGAGGCGCGCTGTGCGCGCTGTGCGCGCTCGCGCGGCTGATCGCGTCGAGCGTGGCGCCTAGCTCTGCCACAGGTCGGGTGATGCGCGCGAAGGCCGTCCGCGCGGGCGACTCTTCGATCGGAGAAGCAGGCTGCTCGGCGACTGTGGGGGCTTGCGGCTGGTCCGGCGCGCTAGTCGGCTGCTCAGCCCGTGGCGGTTCCGCGGCTACCGGCGCTGGCTCCGGCGCGATGGGCGTCGTAGCAGGCGCGGGCGTGAGCATAGCGGGATCGAGCGGCGGCGGCTCATCCAGCCACGCGGCGCGACGCTCCTCAGGCGCCAGCGGCGTGGTGGGCGGAGCTGGCGTGAGCATGGCGGGATCGAGTGCGGGCGGCTCCTGCGCGAGCGGGGTGGTTGGCGCGGCGGGCGTCAGCATCGCCGGGTCGAGCGGCGGCGCGTCTTGCCGGTCTTTCCGATCCTCCGGCGCCAGCGGCGTCGTGGGGGCGGCGGGCGTCAGCATCGCGGGATCGAGCGGATCGAGGCGCGGCTCCGCTGCCGGATGCTCTTCAGGCCGCAGCGGTGTCGTGGCAGGGGCGGGCGCCAGCATGATCGGATCGAAGCGCGGCGCCTGCGCTGGCGCATCTGCGCTGGCGGCTGGAGTCTGCTCGTCCTCGGGCAGGGTCAGCGCCACTGGCTCAGCCAGCCGCTCGTCCTCCAGCGGCGTGGAATCGGGTGCGGGGCTGGGCGCGGGGCTGGGCGCGGGCAGCGGCTGCGCGGAAACGACCATCGCATCCAGCGGCTCGGCGTCGGCTGGCCTGGCCGCTGGCTCCAGCTGAGCCTGTGGTTGCGGCTCTGGCGCGGCGGCTGGCGCTTCGTGGCGCCCGAAGAGATGCTGCGCGCCCAGCAGGGCCGCGCTCCCCGCCAGCTCGGCCAGCGTATCTGGCAGCGACGCGATGCGCACGGGCCGCACAGCCTCGTGCTCCAGCGTCCAGCCGATGCGGGGAAGCTGGTCGGCGCGCACTGGCTGGCCCAGCGCCGTCGCCTGCGCGTCCTGTGACGCCTGCGGGGCGGGTTCGGACATGCGGGTGGCGATGGCTGCGCCCGCGACGATCGGCGCGCCCGCCACGGCGGCGTCGCGCGCCAGCGACTCAGCGCGCGGCGCGGTGGACGGCGATGTGGACGGCGATGCGACTGCGCTGGTGGGCGCGGCGGGATAGCGCGGCAGCGCGGGCAGGGTGGGGGCGAGTGTCGTGGGCTGCGATGGCGCGGGCAGGCCAAAGAGGCGGCGCAGTCCGTGGCCCACATCGCCTACCTCGCGCTCGGCCATCGTCGCGGTGATGTGCGCGACCGCGCGTGCATCACCTTCCAGCAGGCGGATGAGGTCCACAACACCGAGGAAGAATTCCTCGACGAAGACGGTCATCGCGACGCCATAGGCCAGCGCAGCGCCAAAGAGCAGCGCCACCACCAGCGCCAGCGCGCCAGGAAACGCCTGCCCGGTGGAGATGACGGCCACCAGCAGCGCCAGCACGACGCCAATCGCGAACGCGATCAGCCCCGCCCGCAGCATGCGCCGCCAGCACAGAATCAGGATGCCGACGACATGCTTGAGGAATGCGCCTACGAATGAGACGATCTTCTCCATCAACCTTGCGCGCCTCTCACGCCTCTCCGCGCGTCATGCGCCGAACAGCTCGCGACTGATGACAGCGCCAGGTGGCCGCATCCGCCGGACGTTCCCTGTACTACCAGACGAATGATACGCGCGAATGGCGCGGCGCCGGACGACCGGGCGGCAGACGACAGGCGCAGGGCGGACGGCGTGCGGCCTGGCGCGGGTCATGTCGCTTGCTGCGATGCCTGCTGCGATGCCTGCTGCGATGCCTGCTGCGATGCCTGCTGCGATGCCTGCTGCGATGCCTGCTGCGATGCCTGCTGCGATGCCTGCTGCGGCGCAAGCTGCAAGAACGCCCATGACTTCAGATCGCGCTCCAGGTGATAGCGAATGGTCGCCTGGAGCGTCGCCTCGATCTCCGCCTGCACGTCGGACTCCAGCCGCAGGCGCGGCAGCGCGCTCCACTCGGTCGTCTGCAAGAGCCTCAGCACCTTGAGCGTCGAGAGCGTGAGACGCCGCGCTCCGCCATAGCGCATGCAGGCGGGGCAGAGCGCGCCGCCCATCTCAGGACTGTAGCCCTGATCTTCCGGGCGCAGCGGCTGATCGCAGCTCACACAGTGGTGCAGCCCGGGCCGGTAGCCCAGCTCATCCAGCAGCCGCAGCTCGAAGTAGCGCAGGGTCAGCCAGCTCCGCGCGTGATCTGGCTCGCTGGCCTGCCCATCGAGTCGGCGCAGCGTCTCGACGAACTGCGCGTAGAGGCGCGGGTGGGGATCGGCGTCCTCCAGGAAGCGGTCAACCAGCTCGGCGACATACCACGCCGCCGTGGCTGACCAGAAGTCGCTCGGCAGCCCCTCGAACCGCTCGCGCGCCTCGGCCTGCGTCACGATGTCCAGCTCGCGGCCCGTCGCCAGCAGCAGTTGCGAGCGCGTGAACGGCTCCAGATGCCCCGCCAGCCGGCTCTTGGTCTTGCGCACGCCCTTGGCGATGGCGCGCGTCTTGCCATAGGCGGGGGTGAAGAGCGTCAGGATGCGATCCGCCTCGCCGTAGTCAATGCGGCGCAGCGTAAACGCTTCAGTGCCATACACATGTGGACGTGGCATAAGGCCGAGCCATTCCTGCTTAACTGAAACGCTCCGATTCCCCCTCGCCCTGTGGGAGAGGGGGTTAGGGGGTGAGGGCGCGCCCTATCCAGTCTATTCCACACCCCGCCCCGCCTGCCGGAAGGCCAACGTCCTCAGCCGCTTCATCCGCCTGTGGTTGTAGCCGCCGGGCTAGGCGTCCCCGTCGCCGTCGCCGTTGCCGTCGCGGTCGGGCTGGGCGTCGCGGTCGGCGCCGGGCCAGTGCTGACGTAGACCTTGATCTGTGTCGAAGCAGGATCAGAGGTCGGCTGGATGGTCGCATTCGCGGCTGGATCGGTTTTGACCACGTAGCCCGAATCATACTTCGCGCTGGTGATCGGCACGACGATCACACTCAGCCCATCCTGTGTCAGCGTATCGGAGGCGGTGTTGAAGGGCTGGCCGATCACATTGGGAACGGTGATCGCGGCGGGACCAGAGCTGAAAGTCAGCGTGATGGGGCTGCCCTTGGGCTGGCTAGAGTTCGCCGGCAGCGACTGCGCGATGACCTGATCTTTGGTGTGCGTGTCGGCCTTGGCGACACAGGTGGCCTTCAGACCCTTGGCGTCGGCCTCGGTCTGGGCCTCAGTACAGGTGATCGGGGTGGTCAGGAAGTCGGGCACGACGACTTGTGGCACGGTGGTCGAGGTAGCCTGCGCTGTAGGGCTACCACCCACGCCGGGCAGGTTGCCGGTCAGCGCCAGCGCCAGGATGCAGCCGACCAGCAGCACCACGGCCACCGCGCCGATGATCGCGGCGATCAGCCCCGTGTTGCGGCGCGGCTCTGGCTCCTCGCCCTGGCGCCAGGGCGCGCCGATGCGCGGCTGCGTGCCGCCCGCCGCCTCCCAGGGACGGGTGGGCGCGGCGATCGGCGGGCCGCCAAACTCACGGCCGCCAAGCTGCTGCGGCCCATCATAGGTCGGGTCATCGAACCCGCTATACTGCGCGGGGCGGCCAGTCACCGCCATCGGCGGATAGGCGCCGCCGCGTGGGCCGCTGTTCGGGCTGGGCGCGCCGTAGCCGCCGCCAGCATAGACATCGGGGCGCGGGCCAGATGCGCGCCCGCCCGCGCGCGGCCCCGCATTGTCATAGCCATTGCCCGAGTAGCCGCGTCCCGGAACCGCCTCAGGGCCACTGTTGCGCCGCATCGGCGCCCGCAGGAAGTTCGTTAGCGTGGCGGCCAGCTCGTCGCCATCGCGGAAGCGTGCGGCGGGGTCTTTGGACAGACACTTCAGGATGATGCGCTCCAGCGCGGGCGGGATGCGCGGGTTGATGGCGCTGGGCGGCTCCGGCTCCTCCTGGATGTGCTTCATCGCCACCGCGACTGGCGTGTCACCATCGAACGGCGTCTGGCCAGTGGTCATCTCATAGATCACGATGCCCAGCGCGTAGACATCCGCCGCTGGCCGCACCATCTCGCCCTGGGCCTGCTCTGGCGCGTAATATTGCACGGTTCCCAGGGTCATGCCAGTGGTGGTCAGGCGCTCGGCGTCGGCGTCCTTATACATACTGGCGATGCCGAAGTCGGTCAGCTTGACCAGCCCATCGTCGTTGACCATGATATTTTGCGGCTTCACATCGCGATGCACGATGCCGCGCCGATGCGCCGCGCCCAGCCCCTGCGCCACGGCCCGCGCGATCTCTACCGAGCGCTCGATGGGCAGTATGCCGCCGCGCCGTTTGAGGTAGCGCCGCAGGTCCATGCCGTCAATGTATTCCATGACGATGTAGTAGCTGTCGGCGCTCTGTCCATAGTCGAAGACCTGGACGATGTTGGGATGCTGGAGGGCCGAGGCGGCGCGCGCCTCGCGCTGGAAGCGGGTGACGAACTTGGGGTCGTTGCTGT
Organism: Ktedonobacterales bacterium; assembly: GCA_025935235.1. Classification (GTDB taxonomy): domain Bacteria; phylum Chloroflexota; class Ktedonobacteria; order Ktedonobacterales; family JADMIN01; genus JAKAIY01. The sequence continues at coordinate 16,551 of JAICVT010000052.1, forward strand.
AGACTTCGCGCAGCACTTTGACCGCCACCAGGCGGTCCATCATCTGCTCATCCACCGCTTTGAAAATCGTCGCCATGCCGCCGCGGCCGATGGGTTCTTCCAGGCGGTATCGCCCGCCGATGATCTCTGCTGACTCCATACATCTCCCAACCGCGGTGGCCGCGCCGCGCCAGCGGCATCGGCTGGATCAGTGGCGGGCAGACGAGACGGATGCGGCGGAGGCCAGCGTCCGTGACGCCAGGGCGATGCGTAACGACGAAACGAATAAGACCGCAGAATGAATGAGAGGTCTTGCGCTCACTACCCCATCCGCACGCCTAATCTATCGTGCGGCGCCAATGGTGTCAAGCCGACGGGCGCATCGGTCATCGTCGGCCAGGCGGCGACCGAGCAGGGGCGATGAGCGCGCATAGGATGCAGCTACGCTCGCAAGTGGGAGTGTACCACACCCATCGCCACAGGCGCCCTACGCGGCGCCCAAGAGGCCTAGCGCCACCCGTCGCGGCCTGGCGTGTCGCTTCATCCTCCAGCAAGCAGTGTACGACGCCTGGGGCCGCCAAACAGTGACGCGCGTCACAGCGAGTGGCGTCCCAGATGCGGCGAGCAGTCGAAGGAGGCTGGCGAACTGTCTGGGTGGAAATCCCCGCTCCCGCCTCGGCGGGGGAGGGGCCTGACTTCATGACAGTTTAGGACAGGGAGCAAACGCGAGGGGCAGCAAGGTGAAGGTGACCTGCACGGGCTGGTCGTTGGTGAGACAGCGGCGCAGCCAGCGCAGGCCAAGTTGGAAGACACTATAACAGCGGCGGGCGCG
>JAICVT010000352.1 GCA_025935235.1 Ktedonobacterales bacterium
CAGGAGAACATCCACCCGACGACCGAGGGCTATCGCATCATCGCCAACGCGGTAGAAGCCGCGCTCGGCCTGCCTGGCGCTGGCCCGGCGATCGGCGTCCCCATGACGTGGGTCGCCCCGACGCAGAGCGCGCGTTTCGAGGCGCGCCTGACGGCGCTCTGGCGCGCGGCGAGCTGAAGCAGTCAGAAGCACTCATCTGAAGAGAGACGGCGAGACGGAGCATACGAAAGTGGGAGGCCGAGATGGTCAACACGGCTGCTGTGGGACGCAATGACGTGATCCGGCTGGTAGCGCTGGGGCTGCTGGTCATCCTTGAAGGGTTCGCGGTCGTCAGCACGGTGCTCAACATCGTCTTCGTGCCGCTCGGCCCGGCCTACCCGAATATCGCCTCGGTGACGATCCTGATCCTGCCGGTCATCATCGGGCTGATCTCTGGTCGGGTGGAGGTGGCGGTGGCGCTGACCGTGCTGCCGTTCTTCGTGCTGGCGGTGGTCTACACCGCTGTCTACGCGCCTGTGTGGAACATTGATCTCTTCCAGCTGGGCGTGCTGGCGGAGCGCGTGGCGGGGGCGATGTTTCTGCTTGGCGGCCTGGGCGCCTTTGGCTGGATGATCCACCGCATCTTCAACCGCGGCGCACAGCGGGGAGCATGAGCGCGCGCGAGGGAGCGCATGGCAGGATTGGAGATAGAGCGTGGCTGCGTGTGGCCAGGCTAACTGCTAGCTCAAAGGGCGCTAATAAGGCGGCTCGGCCCAGGCGCGCTGGAATGGTCGCGAGCCGCAGCGCGCGCAGAGTGTAAAGGTCTCGGTGTGGGTGGGCAGGCGGGGCGAGGCGCCCAGTGAGAAGCGCGCCTGCGTCGGCTCATCGCGTCGCTGTATGGTGTGGGTGCGCACGTGATTGGTGCAGAAGTGGCGCCCGCAGCCCTCACAGCTTGTTGTCGCTGGCTGCTGGCAGTCTTTGACATGACACAGCGCCTCATCCGGTTGCGCCGCCATTGTAGACCTTCCTTTACCCCTCGGGCGCCAGCTCGTACAACAGCCCCCGCGATGGCCCAAGGCCTCCGTTGGCCTCCGTTGGCCCCGAAAAAGCCCAGAAAGGTCAGGATGCGCGCCGCACACCCTGACCTTTCCTGTTCTGGAGCGTCTCGCCCGCGTGACGGGCAAGACGCCTGACCTCGATTCAACTGTCTGACGCTACGAGCGGCTTACCACTGACCGCCGCGCGAGTAGTCATCGCGGCGACCGCCGCCATAGCCACCGCCGTAGCCACCGCCCGACCCACCGGAGCGGCCGCCACCACCGTAGCCACCGCCCGACCGGCCGCCAGAGGGCCGCTCAGCGGCCTCATCAATGCGCAGCGGGCGATTGCCCATCATCGTGCCATTGAGGGCGGCGATGGCCGCGCGCGCCTCATCTTCCGTCGACATCTCGACGAACCCAAACCCCTTGCTCTGGCCAGTGGTGCGATCGGTGATCACACGAGCGTCCACGACGCTGCCATACGGTGCGAACAGCTCATGCAGCTGCGCGTCATCGGTTGTGTAGGGCAGATTGCCTACGTAAATGCGAGTGCCCACAAAGGCTCCTTCAAACACAGGGTATGCGGCGTCACTCTTGCCGCGCGTCATACCATCCGAACAGTATCAGTCAACCTGTGCGCCACTCGCCTCGTCACAAGGGGAATCAACAGGGGCCTCACCATCAACTCGTCTTGATGCCAATGGGCTCCATCGGGCTCCATGCAAGAGGTGCGTACCGGATCAACTACGTGGATACTATATCACATGCGCACACATCCCCGCTGGCGCTTTTCGCGCCGACGCATCGGCAATTGGAGGCAATTTGGGAGCAAGCGGGGGCAAGTGAGCGCCGCCACACGACGCTGTAGGAGAGATGTTCCGGCCAACGTAGCCAGATTGGGCGCAAGAACGGGGCGCGGATGTGGTACGCTAGGGATGATCGCTGTACAGTCGAGCGCCCGATGAGCGCAGGCGCGCGTTTCACGCGGCCTCGACCCTGGCAGCGCAAGAAAGGAGAAGCGGGAACGGTGGCGCGTCCTCGATGGACTGCCCGCCCGTCCGCGCCAGCCAAGCGTGAGTCAAATTGTGATCCGAGAGGGCGACTCATTTGAAGTCGCATTGAAGCGATTCGCCCGCAAAGTGCAACAGGACGGTATCCTCTCTGAGGCGCGTCGTCGCCAGCGATATGAGCCGCCCAGCGTGCGCCGCAAGCGCCAGGCCGAGGCCCGTGCGCGCAAGGCCCGCAAGCGCCAGGCGAAGATGGCGGCCCGCGGCTACTAGGCCGCCCGGCGCCGACCAGCGCCGACCAGCGCCGACCCAGTTCTTCCGCCTCGGTCGCGCTCAGCCGCGCCACTCGTGCCTGGCCGTTCGTAGCCGACGACGGGCCAGCGTCAGATCAGGAACGGGTCAGGGACGAATCCGACAACGACAGCAGGTCGCGTGACAGATGGTCACGGCGCCTGCTGTCGTTTGTTATGTGCCGTGCGTTGGCGGCGGCCTCTCCCCCTGGACCCCGCCCATTCAGGGAGGGGGAACTCTGAGCAGGATGAGAGGCGATGGGCAAGTGGCATGGCCACCCATCGCCCCTCATCCTGCTCCCCCTCGCCCCGTGGGAGAGGGGGCTGGGGGATGAGGCCGCACCCTAGCTCTGCTTGCGCTGGCGCTCGCGCTCGCGCAGCTCCACGCGGCGGATCTTGCCACTGATGGTCTTGGGCAGCTCGGTGACGAACTCGACCTCACGCGGATATTTGTACGGCGCCGTCACCGTCTTGACGTGCTCCTGAATCTCGCTCGCCAGCGCGGGCGAGGCGCTGTAGCCCGGCGCGAGGATGATGAAGGCCTTGACGATCTCGCCGCGCACGGCATCTGGACTGGCGATCACCGCCGCCTCCATCACCGCCGGATGCTCCACCAGCGCGCTCTCCACCTCGAACGGGCCGATGCGGTAGCCCGCCGAAATGATGACGTCGTCAGCTCGCCCGACGAACCAGAAGTAGCCGTCGGCGTCGCGGTAGGCGCGGTCGCCGGTCAGATACCACTCGCCCTTGAACGAGCGCTCCATCGCCTCGGGGTTGCGCCAGTACTCCTTGAAGAGGCCCAGCGGGCGCTCGGGCTGGACGCGTATGGCGATGTCGCCCTCCTTGTTCTGCGCGCAGGGCTGGCCATCGTGGTCAATGACCTCCAGATCGAAGCCCGGCGCGGGCTTGCCCATCGAGCCGGGGCGCACCTCCAGCGGCGGGAAGTTGCCGCAGAGCAGCACCGTCTCGGTCTGGCCGTAGCCGTCGCGGATGGTCAGCCCGGTTCCCTCGCGCCAGGCCTCGATCACCTCGGGGTTCAGCGGCTCGCCCGCGCCGACACAGTGGCGCAGCGCCTCGAAATGATGGCTCTTCAAATCTTCCTGCACCATCACGCGATAGGCGGTCGGCGGCGCGCAGAAGACCGAGATCGGGTGCTGCGCCAGCAGCGCCAGCGTGGCCTTGCCGTCAAACTTGCCGCGCGCATCCTGCACGAAGATCGCCGCGCCGTTGCCCCACGGGCCAAAAAAGTTGGACCACGCTGCCTTAGCCCAGCCCATCTCCGAGAGGTTCCAGACCAGATCGTCGGGGCGCAGATCGAGCCAGTAGCGTCCGGTGACGGCAGTGTGGCCGACGGGATAGCTGGCGTGGGTATGGACGACCATCTTGGGATAGCCGACTGTGCCGCTGGTGAAGTAGATCAGGCAGGGGTCGCTGGCCAGCGTGCGGCGGTCGTACCACGTCAGCGCGGCGGCGTCTACGGTGGGATGATAGCCCACGCAGCCGTCAGGGCAGGCGTCGCCCGGCTCGCCCACCGCGACGACCACCTTGAGCGAGGGGCAAGCGTCGCGGACCTGCGCCAGCTTCTCGATGCCGCTGGCGTCGCTAACGAAGGCGACGGCCTCGGCGACCTCGGCGCGATAGGCGATGTCTTTGGGGGTCAGCAGCGTGGTGCAGGGGATGCCGATGGCGCCGAGCTTCATCAGGCCGAGCATCGTCTCCCACCACTCCACCACGCGCGGCAGCATCAGCAGCACACGGTCGCCCTTGCCCACGCCCAGCTTCTCGAAGGTGTGCGCGACGCGGCTGCTCTCCTCGTCGAAGTGGGCGAAGGTGTAGCGCTCGACGGCGCCATCCTGCCCGACCCACAACATCGCCAGCTTGTCAGGCTCCTCCGCCCAATGTCCGATGGTGTCTATGGCGAAGTTGTAATCCTCCGCCACCTCCCACTTGAAGTCACGCCGGGCCTGCTCGTAGTCGAGCATGTTGTGCTGGTCATCGCGCTGGCCCGCTCTCGTCCCCTGATTCGCATCTGTCATCGCGGCGCCTCTC
>JAICVT010000021.1 GCA_025935235.1 Ktedonobacterales bacterium
CCCGAATGCGCGATAATGCCAGCAGCCCCGGCGGCTTTGTTGATATTCGAGGAGCGCGACGATGCGATTTTCTACCGAGCATGAGCTATTTCGCCAGAGCGTCCGGCGATTCGTCGAGCAGGAACTGAACCCGCACGTCGAGGAGTGGGAGACGGCTGGAAGGTGGCCCGCCCACGACGTGCTGCGCAAGATGGGCGCGCTCGGCTTCCTCGGGCTGACCTATCCGGAGGAGTACGGCGGGCAGGGACTCGACTTCTGGTTCACGCTCATCTTCTGCGAGGAGCTGGCGAAAACGCGCTGCATGGGCGTGCCGATGGGTATTACCGTCCACACCGACATGTGTACGCCCGCTCTGGCCGAGCATGGCTCGCCAGAGTTGAAGCGCCAGTTTCTGGAGCCAGCCCTGCGCGGCGAGATGGTCGGCTGCATCGCCGTCACCGAGCCTGACGCCGGCTCCGATGTCGCCGCGATTCGCACGCGCGCCGTCCCTGATGGCGATGACTGGGTTATCACCGGGCGCAAGCTCTACATCACCAACGGCGCTCAGGCTGACTGGGCCTGCGTGCTGGCGCGCACGAGCGACCAGGGCGGCGCGCGCGGCATGTCGCTCATCATCGTCCCAACCGACAGCCCTGGCTTCAGCGTCAGTCGCACGCTGCGCAAGCTCGGCAACCACGCCAGCGACACGGCTGAGCTGATGCTGGACGACGTGCGCGTTCCCCGCGCCAACATCATCAGTGAGGAGGGCGTGGGCTTCATCCTCCAGATGCGCCAGTTCCAGCGTGAGCGGCTGGTCGGCGCCATCCTGGCCTACAGCGCGATGGAGCAGGTCGTGCGCGACACCATCGCCTATACCCAGCAACGGCGCGCCTTCGGCGCCGCGCTGATCGAGCAGCAGGCGATCCACTTCCGGCTGGCGGAGTCGCTGACGGAGATCGAGGCGCTGCGCGCGTTGTGCTACGATGCGACCGAGCGATTCGTGGCGGGTGAGGACATCACGCGGCTGGCCTCGATGGCCAAACTCAAGGCGGGTCGGCTCTCGCGCGCCGTCACGGATAGCTGCTTGCAGTTCTATGGCGGCATGGGCTACATGGAAGAGACGCCGATCGCGCGCGCCTATCGCGATGCCCGGCTGCTCTCCATCGGCGGAGGAGCCGACGAGGTGATGTTGGGCATCATCGTGCGGCAGGAAGGCATGCTGCCCCGCAAGGAGCGCCCGGCGCGAGGCTGACGCGCGGCGCGGCATGTCGTATGCTTGCGCGCAGGGCAACTCATGTCGATTTGCGCGTGGCGCGACTGGAAGCGATGGGTCTATCGTTGAAACGGGAGGCGGGCCATGTCTACCGCGGAATCTGCCCAGGAAGCTGGCGTCTCGACGATGCGCGCGGTCACCATCTCACGCGAATATGGCAGCGGCGGCGGCGAGATCGCGCTGCGCCTCGCCGAGCGGCTGGGCTGGCGACTGGTGGATCACGAGGTCGTCAAGCAGATCGCACAGCGGCTGGGCGTTGAGGAGGAAGACGCCGCCGCGCATGATGAACACGCCGAGAGCTGGGTAATGCAATTCCTGACCACCATGCAGGGCGTCGGGCCGATGGTGGCGCTGCCCTCCAACCTCTCGTTCCCGCCGACCGAAGCCTCCTACACGCGGGCGCTGCGCGATGTCGTCAACGGCGCCGTGCTGGCCGGGCAGTCCGTCATCGTCGGGCGCGGCTCACAGATCATTCTGCGCAATCGTCGCGACACGCTGCACGTCCGCATCGTCGCCCCGCTGGAGCAGCGCATCACGTATGTCGCGCTGCGCGAGAGCCTGACGCGCGCCGCGGCCCAGCAGCGCATCCTCCAGCGAGACCAGGAGCGCCGCCGCTACCTGCTCAACACCTATCGCCATGCGCCCGAAGATGTTCGCCTCTACGACATCATCCTCAACACCGCCGTGCTCGATCTGGATAGCTGCGTTGAGCTCATCGTGCGCGCGCTCGAAGCCAAGGCCACGCAGCTCACTACACCATCGGGCGAGCTTGGGCCAGCGGGCGAGCGTCCCGCGCCCTACCCCGCGGCGCCCATTGATTTTAGGGTCACGCCCGGCCCCGCGCCCGCCAGCGTTCCCGTCGAGAGCGCGCCGCCAGATGGCGCGGCGCCCAATGAATCAGGCGCCTGACGAGCCGCCCGCGTCCGCCGGATCGAAGTCGCCCGCGCTCAGCTTGCTGCGCAGCGCGAGCAGCAGGATCACGCCCAGCGCCAGCCAGCCGCCCAGCACAAACGGCACGTAGCTGAGGGGCGCTGGCCCCGGCGAGAGCAGCGCCAGCGCGGCGATGCCGCCAGTGATCAGCGCGCCCAGCACGGGTACGACGCCATGCCGCACAATGCGGAACTGCGCGCGCCGCTTGCGCCAGAAGAAGCGGATGCAGGCCACGCTGACCAGCACATAGATCAGCAGCACCAGCAGCGCGTCGAGCGTCGCCAGGAAGCCGAACGCAGTGATCGGCGCCATCACCGCGTTCAGCCCCAGCCCGACCACCAGCCCCAGCCCGCAGAGCAGCGAGATCGCGCCGCCCGGCGTGCCGCGGCTCGGATGCGTCCAGCCCAGCGGCCTGGGGAACATGCCATCGCGCGCCAGGGTGTAGATGATGCGCGCGCCGCCGTTGACAATCGCCAGCGTCGCGCCAAAGAACGAGAGGATGCCTGCCACGTCAATCGCCACGACCAGCGGCCCGCCACCGAAGCGCCGCGCGATGGTATCGAACGGCGCCGTCTCATTGCCATAGCCGCTCGCCATGTGCGGGATGCCATAGCCGACCGTCGCCGTGTAGGTCATCAGGATGTAGAAGACGCCGACGATCACCAGCGAGCCATAGACTGCGCGCGGGATGCTGCGACGAGGGTTGCGCGTCTCCTCGCCCAGCGCCGCCGCCGTCTCGAAGCCGATGAAGTTGAGCACGCCCAGCACCACGCCGACGATCAGATCGCCGCCCGGCGGCGCTGAGGCGGGATTGAACGGCGCGACGCTCAGCCCACCCTGCGAGCCGAGCTGCGTCAGCACGATCACCGCCAGCGCCACGCAGACGCCCATCTCGAAGATCAGCAACGTCATATCCACGCGCAGCGAGCCGCGGATGCCGATGTAGCACAGCGCGAAGACCACGCCAATCGCCACGACGTAGTAAGCCGCCCACGGCGCCTGGATGCCAAACCAGCGCACCATCAGCGTCTGCAAGTTGGCGCTCATAAAGACAAAGGCGTATGGCACGCTCATTGTCAGTGCCAGCAGGCCGATCCAGCCGGTCAGGAACGCCCAGCCCGGCCCCAGCCCCGCGCCTACGAAGGTGTACGCCGACCCGCTCGACGGCAGCTCGCGCGAGAACTCGCTGTACTGGTTGGCGACAAAGAGCGCCACGATGAAGCCAATCGCGCTGCAGAAGGCGATGGCGGCCCCCGCCACCTGCGCCTGCGGAATGGTGTTGAAGAAGACCGAGGCGGCGGGCGAGATCGCCGCGACCGAGATGACGATGGCGTGGCGCAGCCCCAGGGCGCCACGCTTCAGCGCTGGCGACGCGGCGGGCGCCTCGGCCCCCGCGGTCGCGCTGGTTTCTCCCATGCAGGATTCCCTCTTCCACTCAGCCGGGCTGAACTACGGCGCGCCCGTCGCGCCATCCACCGCCGACGCTTGCCCCGACGCTTGGCTGGCGGCGGTCGCCACGTCGCCGACACCCAGGAGCCGTCGCAGATAGTCATTCAGGAAGACGCCGTGTGGGTCGAGCGCTGCGCGCACGCGCAGGAAGTCGTTCCAGCGCGGGTAGCGCGTCGCCAGCGTCACCGCCGTCAGCGTGTGCATCTTGCCCCAGTGCGGCCGTCCCTCGTAGCGCTGAAAGATCTCCTCGATGGCATCGAAGTACGTGCGATACGGCATGCCCTGATACATGTGCACGGCGATGTAGGCGGAGTCGCGCTGGTAGGCCGGGCTGAGCCAGATGTCGTCGCCCTTCACAAAGCGGCACTCGACCGGGAAGTTGACCGCGAAGCGCTCGCGACTGATGACCTGCTCGATCTCAGCCATCGCGGCGGCGAAATGCTGCGCGGGCAGGTTGTACTCCATCTCCTGAAAGCGCACCTCGCGCGGCGTGGCGTAGAGCCGGTGACTGTAGTCCACCGCCGTCGTCGAGGCGATGCCCCAGGCCGAGGCTTTGCAGATGGCCGGGCTGAGCGCGGGCGCCAGGCGACTGGCCTCCGAGAACGCCCAGAAGACGCCGTTCTCCAGCACGACGCGGTTGAACTCCGTCCAGAGGTTGGCGCTGGCTGGCTGCGCGTCGGTCTCGTTGGTGAATTTGGCCTGCGCCCACTGCGTGTAGGGGAACCAGAAGAACTCGAAGTGGCTGTTCTCGGCCTTATACTGCTCCAGATGCTCGATCAGGCTCTCGATGCGCTCACGCCGCGTCTGGTAGCGCAGCCGCTTGGCAGGCACGACGCGCAGCGTGACGCTGGCCAGCACGCCCAGCGCGCCCAGCGAGACCTGCGCTGCCTTGAATGTCTCTGGGTCGCGCTCTGGCGACAGCTCCAGCGTCTCGCCCGCCGCCGTCACCAGCGTCAGCGCGGCCACCTGGGTCGCCAGATTCCCGAAGCGCACACCCGTGCCATGCGTCCCCGTGCTGATCGCGCCCGTGATCGTCTGCACATCAATGTCGCCCAGGTTCTCTTGCGCCACGCCGCGCTCCAGCAGCGCATCGCCCAACAGCTTGAGCGGCGTCCCACCGAGCACCGTCACCAGGCCGCGTTCAGCGTCGAAGCTGGTAATGCCGGAGAGATGATCCATGCGCAGCAGCGCGTCATCCGTCTGGACGAGCGGGGTGAACGAGTGACCCGACCCCGCCACGCGCAGCCGCCGTCCCGCGCGCCCAACCGCGCCCACCGCGCGCGCCAGCTCATCCACCGAGCGCGGCGCGATGACCTCGCGCGGGGCGCAACTTACCGAGCCAGACCAGTTGCGCCAGCGCCCGCCGCGCCGACGTGTCTTCGCCTGTGTCGTCGCGTCAGCCATCCGTTCGGACTCCTACAAGAAGCATTGCCCATCGCCGCGATAGGTCGTCGCCTCGCCGACCACCTGGCCGTGCGAGACAAGCAGCAGGCGCGTGAAGCGCTCGCACATCTCACCCGCCTTGGCATGGCGGAAGAAGATCGGGTCGCCGATCGCCAGCGGCTCGGCGCCAGAATAGCTGACGGGCGTCTGGGTCTCGCCCGCGCCCTCCAGTGGATCGAGCCGCGCGCCCGGCGGCAGATAGGGTTGCGGCAGGCGATCAGCGCCCGGCGCGCCCGAGGCCACGTAGCCGCCGCCCAGGCAGGTGTAGCGCCCAGGGGATGGCCGCCGCACGATCTCGACCGCGAACCCCGCCGCTGGCAGGAAGCGAATCGCGCGGTAGTTATCGAAGAGCGCGGGCGAGTAGAACGCCGAGCCGACCGTCAGTTCCGTCACCGCATCTTCTGCGCGCGTGGTCATCATGCTGCCAGAGCCGCCGCCGTTGACGAAGCGCAGCTCTCCGCCCAGCGAGCGGATCATCGCCACCACCGCCGCGCGGCGCTCGGCAACCATCCCCACTGAGCGCCGCTTGAGCGCGCGCACGATGGCGTTCTTCGCCGCCTGCCCCGGATAGTTGTCGCCCACGCCCGCGATCTGCGCCTCATAGCCCATCACACCGTCCAGCGCCAGATGGTCCGACGCCAGGATGCGCTTGACGATTGGCCGCGCCTGCTCCGCCGAGCGCAGCGGCGAGCGCCACGCGCCAAAATGCAGCCCCGGCAGATCGAGCGAGAGATCAATATCCAGGCAGAGCGGCAGCCGCACGTTCTGCTCGCGCGCCACCGCCTCGATGCGCTCCACCTGCGTCAGATCGTCCACCATCAGCGTGATGTGCCCACCCGCCTGGGTGGCCCGCGCCACGTCGGCGACATCCGCCTCCGCCGAGCAGGGATAGCCGATCAGCACATCACCCACGCCCCGGTTGGTCAGATAGACGGCCTCGCGCGCCGTCAGGCACATCACGCCGATGAAGCGCTCGTCGGCGGCCAGGATGCGCTGGAGCGCCCAGACACTGCGCACCGACTTGCTTGCCACGCGCACGCGCTTTTCGCCCGCGCGCTCCGCCACCTGGCGGATATTGGCGTCGAAGAGGTCCAGATCAAGAAACGCGAACGGCATGCGCTGACCCGCGAACGCCCGGCGATAGTAGGCGTAATCGCGGACGAGATCGGCGGCGCTCGTCACTGACTGTGCTCCGAATGGCTGCGTGGCCGCGTCCAGTCGCTGTGGCTCCAGCATGCGCTTCCTCCTCACTGCGCGCCCGACGGGACGGACGCGCCGCGCGCCAGCGCCAGCGTCGCCGCGATCAACCTGCGCAGATCGTCGCGCGCGCGCTGGGCATCCTGAACGCTGACGAATTGCAAGATCATGCCGTCCAGCCCGCCAACCAGGAAGCGCGCCAGCGCCTCTGGCGGCTCGGCCAGTCGCTCGTCCAGCGCGGCGCTGACCTCGGCGATCAGCCGCGCGACGATGGCGCAGTAGCCCTCATACTGGCTGCGCGCCAGCCACGCCGACTCTGGACGCCGCAGCGCGTAGAGCGTCAGCTCGTACTGCATGATTTGCAGCTCCGGCGATTCCTCGACATGCCGCCAGAACGCCTCGACCGCCTGCGCCAGCCCGGCATCGAAGCCGACGCCGCTGGGCAGCGCCTCGCTGGCGATCTCCGCTGTGCGGCGCATCATCTCCTGCAAGACCGCGTAGAGCAGCTCATCCTTGGAGCCAAAATAGTAGCCGATCATCGCCTGATTGACATGCGCGGCAGCCGCGATCTTGCGCGTGGTCGTCTCGGTAATGCCATCGCGCGCCAGCGCCTGTGCGGCGGCTTCGATGATAGTCGCCCTGCGCTCCTCAGACGCCTTTCGCGCCATAAAATTCGCCTCTCCTGCCGTCTCAGCCCTGAGCCCGCGCTCGCGCCGATACCTAATTTAGTCAAGCGATTGACTAAAGAATAAGCGCGTCGCACAAGCATGTCAAGCGCGCGGCGAGGTGAGGCGAAGCGAGGAGAGCGGCCCGCGCATGGTATCGTACGGGCAGCGGGTTGGAAGCGGAGCGGACGCGAGAGAACCGAGAGGACCAGGACGGAATGGAGCGACACATCGAGCGACACGACGATCTCTGCGATGTCGAGGGTATCCTGGTGGGCCACGATACCCAGGCCGAGGCCGCCACCGGCTGCACCGTCATCCTCTGCCAGCGGCCCGCAGTTGGCGCGGTGGACGTACGCGGGGGCGCGCCTGCCACTCGCGAGACCGATCTGCTCGACCCCACTCGCATGATGCGAGAGGTCCACGCCATCGTCCTCAGCGGCGGCAGCGCCTTCGGGCTGGAGGCGGCGTCGGGCGTGGCGCGGGCGCTGGAGGCGCGCGGGGTGGGCTTCGATGTCGGCGTGACCCGTGTGCCGATCGTGCCAGCGGCGGCGCTCTTCGATCTGAGCGTCGGACGCGCCGATGTGCGCCCCGACGCCGCGGCTGGCGTGCGCGCGCTGGCGGTGGCGGCTGGCGGCCCCGTGGCGCAGGGCTGCGTCGGCGCGGGAACGGGCGCCACCATCGGCAAGTCCGCCGGGCCAGCACTATGTGTGAAGGCGGGCGTCGGCAGCGCCAGCGGGCGGCTCGATGCGGCGCTGGGTGGCTTCACCCTTGGCGCGCTGGTCGCCGTCAACGCCGTGGGCGACGTCTATGATGCGAACAGCGGGCGCCTCGTGGCGGGCGCGCGTCATCCCTCCGGCCAGGGCTGGCTGCGCGACGGCCCACCGCCCACGGCTGCGCACGCTGGCCCCTTCCCAGGCGCCAACACGACACTGGCCGTCATCGCCACCGACGCGCCGCTCAGCAAAGCCGACCTGAACCGGCTGGCGCAGGTAGCGCACGACGGCTTCGCGCTCGCCATCCGTCCTACCCACACCCCCTTCGATGGCGACCTGATCTTCGCGCTCTCCACCGCGCCTGCCGCTGCGACGGCTGGCCCCGTCGCGCCCGCGCTGCTGGCAGCGCTGGGAGCGCTGGCGGCGCAGACGGTCGCCCGCGCCATCGTGCGCGGCGTGCGCGCGGCGACCTCGCTGGCGGGCATCCCCGCGCTGCGCGACCTGAGCTTCTGACCTGCCGCCCGACCTCAGCCCACACTTCATGTGCGCCAGACTGGTACCTGCGTTCCAGAGCAGGGCAACGTCGTCATATCTCCGATCTCTTGATGCAAAGCCTGATAATATAGCGCACGAGCCACTTGAGCTTGACCTCAGAATCGTGAATCTGTTGACATAATCATTATGACTTTTGGGTATCTTCCCAGGACTTATCGTCTGGGTGAACGGTCCTGCTCGCGATTCGACTTGCATTTGCCTTGTATAGTCCTCCTCGTGCCCTGCGCAGGATGCGCGCGCCTGCGATGGCGTCTGGCGGGGGCAGCCGGGAACGTGCGGCGTTCGGCGCCGCGACGAACTGGCTGAGATGAACTCAAGTTGTGCTCGGCTGAGCGCGGGGACGCCCCGCTTGGCCAAGGAGGTAAGAGTCGCAGTTCGCCGCTGCGATTGCTCCACTCACGTGGAGCGCATCAGGAGGATTTTCCTAGTGCACCGCGTTTCCCACTTCGTTCGGTCTGTCGCGTCAAACCTGCACGGCGCGCACAAGGCCTTGATTCTCTCCGGCGGTCTGGCCGCGACCCTCATCGGCGCCGCCGCCCTGTCCACTCCCGTTCAGGCGCGTGGCGCCAGCCTCCAATACCACCCCGGCTACACGGTCGAGGGCAGTTGGCTCTGCTACGGCTGGTCCAATGGCGCCTACCACTGTACCCAGCACTGGCATCGCAGCCACGGCGGGCTTGTCTCTGACAACCCCGCCTGGGTGCCGAACGTTGGCGCGCATTCCGCGTCCACGTCGTCTCACACGACCAAGACGACCCACACATCCACCCGCAGCGCGCCTGTCCACCACACATCGTCATCGGTGGGCGCCGCCAACCCTGGCACGCAGGGCGTGATCAATGAAATTCGCTCCGTGTTCGGCCCGTACGCCGGGTCAGCGCTGGCCGTCGCCCGTTGCGAATCGGGCTACAATGCGAACGCCTACAACCGCATCTCGGTTGGCGGCGCGCATGCCGCTGGCGTCTTCCAGATTCTGGATACCAGCACCTGGCGCACAACGTCCTATGCTGGCTACTCGCCGTTCAATGCGTGGGCTAACATCCATGCCGCTTATCAGATCTTCCAGCGCGACGGCTACAGCTGGCGCGAGTGGCAGTGCAAGCCGTAACACCGCACAACCCTGCCCATCCAGCCGCTCACGCCATCCGGTGCGTGAGCGGCGCCAGCAGGCGAGGCTCGCACAGCGCATAGCTGGGCCTCGCCGCGCCACACACTGGCCATGCCCCGCGCGCTGCGCGCCCGGCGTGGTCCGGCTCGGACGCGAGCGTCTGACCGCCGAACGCCTTTGATGGTCTCGCGGCCAGATCGTCGCTGTGTGGCGTCCACATCGCGCTCACTGCCCGGCTGTGGCTGGCTCCTGTTCGCGCAGGATCTGACCGAGCCGGGCGAGCGTTTCCTCATGTATGCGCCGCGCGCCCATCGGCGCGAACTGGCGCTCAAAGAAGCCATTGACGCCCGACGCCCGGCTCTCCCACTCGCTCGTCAGCCGCACCCGCGTGTGCGCGCCCGGCCCCACGCGCTCGACCAACCAGCGTGTCGTGTATGTCGAAGCCAGATCGCGCTCGACCAGCTCCTGGCCCGTCGTAGGCGCCTCGACCTGCATCTGGTAGGGCCGCTCGCGCCCACCCGCGCGTAGCGTGTAATTCAGCACCGTATCCTTCCCGTCGGAGCTGCGCTCGACCTTGTAGTCGCGATAGTTCTCTGGCAGGAACCGCGGCCGCTGCTGATAGTCGGTAATCGTCTCCCATATCGCCGATGGCTCGGCATCGAGTATGCGCTCTGCCGATGCGCGTATTCTGGACATCGCAAACCCTCTCTGATCTGGCGTCGCGCGCCAATCGTACCCAAACAGCTCGCACAACCGACCCGTTCTACTCGTCGCGGGTAAGCCGAAGCATAATTGTCGCCAGAGGCGGCAAAGTAAGCGAGAGCGAGTGTTCTTTGCCATGCGCTGCCTTCGCCTCCGTCTCTCGAATGCCCGCGTTGAGTACGCCGCTCCCGCCATATTCGCTTGCGTCAGAGTTGACAATCTCCCAGTAGCGACCCGCCACTGGCGCGCCGACTCGATAGTCGTAGCGCGGCACAGGCGTGAAGTTGCCGACCACGATTACCAGGTCGTCATGCTCGCGGCCCCAGCGCGCGAATGAGACCACACTTTGCGCCGCATCGCTGCCGTCAATCCACTCGAATCCCTCTGGGTGGTCATCCAGCTCGTGCAGCGCGGGAGTGGAGCGCATGGTGAGGTTGAGCCGCCCGACATACTCGCGCAGGCGGCGGTGGCGCTCGACCTGTGGGTTGTGCTCGTCCAGCAGCCCCCAGTCGAGGAATCCGGCGAAGTTCCACTCCGCCCACTGTGCGAACTCTCCACCCATGAAGAGCAGCTTCTTCCCTGGATGCCCGTACATGAAGCCGTAGAGCGCGCGCAGGTTGGCGAACTTCTGCCAGTGATCGCCCGGCATTTTGTTCACCATGCTGCCCTTCATGTGGACGACCTCATCGTGCGAGAACGGCAACATGAAACGCTCGGAGAAGGCGTACATGAACGAGAAGGTCATCTCGTTCTGGTGATATTTGCGATGCACGGCCTCGCGATGGAAGTATTGCAGGATGTCGTGCATCCAGCCCATGTTCCACTTGTAGCTGAAACCCAGCCCGCCGTCTTCCACGGGCTGCGTCACGCCGGGCCACGCGGTAGACTCCTCGGCGATCGTCAGCGCGTGCGGGACGCGCGCATGCACGACGCTATTGCACTCGCGCAGGAACGCGATCGCCTCGAGATTCTCGCGCCCGCCATAGCGGTTGGGCGCCCACTGGCCCTCATCGCGTGAGTAGTCCAGATAGAGCATCGAGGCCACCGCGTCCACGCGCAGGCCGTCAATGTGATAGCGGTCGAGCCAGAAGAGCGCGTTCGAGACGAGGAAGTTGCGCACCTCATTGCGCCCGAAGTTGAAGACCAGCGTACCCCAGTCGAGTTGCTCGCCCTGGCGCGGATCGGCGTGCTCGTAGAGGTGCGAGCCATCGAAATAGGCCAGCCCATGCGCATCCTTCGGGAAGTGGGCTGGCGCCCAGTCGAGGATGACGCCAATGCCGTGCTGGTGCAGATAATCCACGAAATACATGAAATCCTGCGGCGAGCCGTAGCGACTGGTCGGCGCGAAATAGCCCGTCACCTGATAGCCCCACGAGCCATCGAAGGGATGCTCCATGATGGGCAGCAACTCGACATGGGTGTAGCCCAGATCGTTCAGATAGGGCGCGAGCTGGTGCGCCAGCGTGCGATAGGTCACCTGCGGCGTGTCGCTGCCCGTGTCGGGCCGCCATGAGCCTGCGTGAATCTCGTAGACGCTGATCGGCGCGTCGGGGGCATCGGCGCGCGTGCGCTCACGTCTCCAGGCGTCGTCGCCCCACTCGTAGCCGCCCAGGTCCCATACCCGCGAGGCCGTGCCGGGGCGCAGCTCCGCCGCGAACGCGAATGGATCGGCCTTGAGCGCCTGATAGCCCTGATTCCAGGACAGCACGGAGTATTTATAGAGCGCGCCGATTGGCACGCCGGGGATGAACAGCTCCCAGACCCCGTTCGGGCGCATGCGCATCGGGTGCGTACGGTCGTCCCAGTGATTGAAGTCGCCCACCACGCTGACGCGCCGCGCGGTGGGCGCCCACACGGCGAATGCGACGCCATCCACCTCACGGATACGCTGGGGATGCGCCCCCAGGTGCTCGTACAGCTCGTGGTGGTTGCCCTCGCCCATCAGATAGAGATCGAAATCGCCGATGACCGGCGTGAACGAGTAGGGATCGGGTACTCGCACACTGTCGCGGCCAACACGCTCGATCTCGAGCAGATAGTCGGTGAAGGGCGTTCCGGGTAGTACAACGCTGAAGAATCCTTCCGGGCGCACCCGCCGCATCAAGATCGGCTTGGAGATAGCGTCATCCGACGTGATGTCTTGTGGGATGACGGAGACACTGTCGGCGCTGGGGATGAACGCGCGCACAATCGTCACCTGCTCGCCATTCAAGACGATGACATGGCGGCCCAGCACATCGAACGGCGCGCCGTGGCGCCCCGCCACCACCGCCTCGATCGCGCCACTATCCAGCGGATCGCTCAGCGCCACGCGACGCCTGCCCACACTCTTTCCCATCGGATCTCGTCCTCTTCCCAGGGAGCTTCAAGGAGCCATATGAAGAGCGCCCCCAGCCGGTAGACTGGCGGGCGCTGGTAGCTCGCACATGGTTACAGACGCGCCACGGCGCCGCAACGTCGCGCCGAACATCGCTTGGCTCAGTTCTCCAGATCGAGCGACCCGCCTCAGTTGGCGAGCGCCTCGGGATGCGTCTTGCGATAGTAGCGCATGTAGCCCTGCGCGCTCATCAGGTAGTTGGTGGCCAGCTCGTAGCGCCGCACCTCCTGCTCCGGGTCGCCAGCGGTGGCGGCGGCCCGCGCCACTTCAGGGTCGGCGGCGGCAGCCAGATCGTCGGCGATCTGCGCATCGTTCTCGCCCTGCCGCATGCCGCGCGCCACAATCTCGCCCCAGGCGTAGAGCCGCTCGCGCAACTCCGCGAAGTGGCGCTCTGTTCCAGCCGCTGGCCCAAAGTGTGGCAGATAGAGCGTTTCAGGACGCAGCGCCCGCAGTCGCTCGATGCTGACCGACCAGTCCTCCAAATTCAGGTCTGGCGGCGGGGTTGGCGGGCGCACATAGTCGACATCTTCCAGGCGCACGCCCGCAGCATCGCCGGTGAACACCGCCGCGTTGGCGGCGTCGTGGAAGGCGACATGATGAATCGCATGGCCGGGCGTGTAGAGCGCACGGAGCGTTCGCTGGCCGATACGCACCTCGGAGCCTTCATCCAGCGTCGTGATGCGATCCTCTGGGACGGGCAGCATCTCGCCCCACAGCTGCCCCATCTTGTCACCGTAGATGCGCGACGCGCTCTCGATCAGCTTGCTGGGGTTGACCAGGTGCGGCGCGCCGATATGATGCACGTAGACGCGCGCGTGCGGCGTGCGCCGCAGCAGCGGTCCGGTGGCACCTGCGTGGTCGAGGTGGATGTGCGTCAGCAGGATGTGCGCGATCTCCTCGGGCTGATGCCCCGCCGCGCGCACACTCGCCAGCAGCGTATCGAGCGTCACCGCCGACCCCACATCCACCAGCGCCAGGCCATCCGGCCCCGTCAGCAGATAGCTGGCGATCACCCCCGGCGACCCCTGAAAGAGTGTATCTAGCAGCCAGAGATCTGGCGCCAATTGTTTCACACGTGTCGCTGGCTCATTCATTCGTGACTTTTCTCCTGAGCGTCTCGCGTCCTCTGTGCGGCGCGGCCAGCGCTGGTCGCGCTGCTCCCTCGGGACGATAGCTCTTTCCAGCATACACGATAGGCGACTGTGCCGTCAGGGCCACAATGTCATGCCAGGCGCGTGCCGCTGGCGTCGCATGGTACGATATGTCTGCTCGCCCGCATCAGGCGAGCGAGCCAATCGGCGCGCACCAGGCCATCGCTCAGCAGGATCAGAGGCTCAGTCGTGACATCCGCTTCATCGCCCTCAGCGCGCGTCAACCAGAGCGCGAGCTACACTGGCGCGCTGCTGACCGCTGCGGCGCTGGCGGCGCTCGCGGCGCTGCTGATCGTCGTGCTGCTCTCCGGGCGAGAGCTGACGGCTACACTGGGCGACCTCACGCAGGCGCCAGATCACGCGACCAACCACCTGCGGCTGCTCTCGGTGCTCATCGCTGGCCCGGCGCTCTGCGCGGCGCTGGCGGCGCTGGGCATGTGGCGCGTCATCTGGGTGGCGCGTGTGACGCGCTACATGCGCTTCATGCGGGCGTATTGTCAGGATCGTCTACGACGCGACGCGCCGCTCATCTCGCTCGGCCTGATCCCGATGGGCGCGCCGCTCGACGCGACGGACACGGGACGCGCGCCTCGCCCGATGGCAGCCCTGCTTGCAGAGCGCCCGCAGGCGCTGCTGCTTGGCGAGATGGGCGCGGGCAAGACGACGGCCCTGCTCAGCTACGCCCACACACTCAGTCAGCGCTCGGCGCTGGCGCGGCTGCTCTTTGGCGTGGGGCGCGAGCCACTCCCGATGCTGGTCTCGCTGCCCGGTCTGGCGCGCTGGCTGGCCGCCGATGCCTCGCCAGTCCCCTACCTGGCCGACCTGCTGGCGCGGCTGGGTACCGCCGGGCTAAGCGCGCGCGCCGATCGGCTGCTGCGCGCCGGACGGCTGGCGCTGCTCTGCGACGACTACGACCACCTCGACGACGACCAGCGCGAGATCATCAATCAGGCGCTGCGCATGCTGCGAGAGCCGCCATACTCTGCCAGCCGCGTGATCGTCGCCTGCGAGAGTGACGCCTATGCCGCTGTCGTGGACGACCTCGGTCCGCTGGGACAGTTCTCTGCGATCGAGCTGGCTCCCATCCCGCTGGACGACCTGACCCGTGCGCTGCGCAAGCGCCAGAGCGCCCGCCGCCGCACGAAGGAGAAGAAGGGGCTGGCGGTCGGCCCCGTCCTCGGCGACCTGCATGATCGGCCGCTCGGCGAGTCGCTCGCAACGGCGGCGCTGGCGGCGGCGCTCACCGAGACGCTCGACGCGGGCGAGCGCGTCGCCTGGGGGCGCGCCACGCTGCTGCGCGACGCCCTGCGGCTCGATAGCGCCAGCGCAGCCACCCGCGATCTCGATTCCGCTGCCGATGGCGACGCGGTAGACATGGATGCCGAGCCAGCGCTGGTCTGGGCCGCGCTGGCCGCCTCGCTGCAAGAATCGCGCAGCGGCTACCTGCCACTCGATCCCACGCGCACGACTGGCGAATGCGCGCTCGACTGGCTGACCTCCTTTCCGCCGCCCGCGCCGACTGATTTCGCCCTGAGTGTGGCGCCAGACCTGCCGCTGGCCCGCGTCGAGCGCGACATCCAGGTCGGACTGCGCACGGGCATGCTGCGTCGCAGCCTGGACGGACTGACGCTCAGCTTTGGGAGCCAGTTGGCGCAGATCGCCGCGGCCGCCTGGTGGCTGGATCAGCGCGATGATGGGCTGGGTCGCCTGAATAGCCGCCTGCTGCGCCCGCAATGGGCGGCTCCGGTGGCGCTGTGGGCGGGCGCGCACGAGAACCCACACGATCTGGCGCAGCGCATCTTCCGCGTCGCCAACTCGCCTAGCAGCATCGCGCCGCGCGCGGGCATCGCCGACAGTCAGGAGGTCTATCCGCAGACGCTGGCGCTAGCGCTGGGCGCCGTGCTGGAAGGCGTCGCCCCACGCATCGCCCACATGATCGCGCGGCAGGAGACACAGCGCCACGCCTTCCTGCTGGCCCAGCAGGGGCTGCGCGACCTGCTCGACGCCGCCGTGGTCTATGGCGCCGATCCGGCGCGCCGACTGCGGCTGAGCCGCGCGCTCGCGCGTGTCCAGCAGGAGGTCGGGCGCGAGTTCGTCGCCGCGCTGGGCTGGTTGGCGCGCGAGCGCGCCCTTGAGCGCATCCTGCGAGCGCAGTTGGTGATCGCGTTGGGGCTGACCGCTACGCCCCAGGCACTGAGCGAGTTGATGACGCTGCTCTCGGAGAGCGATCCAACCATCCGTCAGGCGGTCGAGCAGGCGCTCATCTACGCCGACGCGCGCGCCATCCCGGCGCTGCACACCGAGGCGCGCGCCGCCAATCCGCAGGCGCGCAAGCGCGCTGAGGAGGCGCTGCGCCTGCTGACAGGCGTGGCGCCGAGCGCCGGAGAGGCCGCCAACAGCGCGGCGCTGGCCAGTCTCAACAGTCCCGACGCCGCCCAACGTCGCGTCGCCGTGACCACGCTCAGCGCGATTGGCGCCTCTGAGGCGCTCAATGACCTGATCGCCCGGCTCGATGACACCAACGGCGAGGTGCGCCGCGCCGCCGCCGCCGCGCTCGGCCAGCTTGGCGGCAAGCGCGCGCTGCTGGCTCTGCGCAAGCGTGCGGCGAGCGACGATGTGGAGCTACGGCTGGCCGTGGCACAGGCGCTGGGAATGGACCCCGCGCCAGCCTCGACACCAGCCCTGTTGCGGCTTCTCAAGGATCGCGACGCCCGCGTGCGCGCCGCCGCCGCCACCGCGCTCGGTCTGGTCGCCGATAAGCGCGCGGTCGGCCCCCTGCGCGAAGCCTCTGAGGATGCCGACCCCTGGGTGCGCCACGCCGCTCAGACCTCCGTGCGCCGCTACACCCGCATCTGACCGCTCCTGCCGCTGAGGCCACACGATGCCCAAAAGCCCATCTCCCCCGCAGCGAGGGAGGGGTTGGGGTGAGGGACCGCAGCCTACAAATAGCGGTCCTGATACTCATCAGGCATGGGGCCAGCGCCGCCTTCGAGCACGTCGAGCCAGCCGTGCTCCCCATCCACGCGCACACCACGGCGCTCGCCGTCAGCCGCTGTCAGGTAAGGCAGCACATGGCCCTGCAACGGCTGCCGCGCGTTGACCCGCGCGAAGTTCGACTCCGCCTGCTCGCGCAGCGCGCGAAACCCTGCCTCCACGTCGCGCAGCCGCTCGCTGTCCTCTAGCGCCGCCTGCAAATGCTCCATCCAGAGCGCCAGCCGTGCCTCTGTGGCGACCGTCGCATCGCCGATGCTGGCGTTGATCTCCGCATCGGCACCGAAGCCACGATTGTTCAGATTGGCCGAGCCGATCGTCAGCCAGCGATCATCCACGATGCCAACCTTGGCATGCACGTAGACAGGGCGATAGAACAGCCCGCCCGGCACGTCGTCGCTCAGCGAGTCGGCGCCCAACGTCAGCGCCAGCAGCCGTTCCGAGGCGTTGGATTCGGCGGCCAGATTGCGCAGCCGCTCGATCCCGTCATCCGTGAACCCGCGCCCGCAGTTGGGATGATCGGGCAGCACGATGCCGACATTCACGCCGCGCTCCAGCGCCGCGCCCAGCGCGTCAATGAAGGCCACCACCTCAGGAGATTTGCCGCCCCAGAAGAGCTTATCTATGCCGCGATAGACCTCTGGCCAGAGGTACTGGCTCTCCAGATAGACGTAGCGCTCCGCCGCGTTGACCGCGCGCATGTACGCCTCGCGGATCGTGAAAACGCCATCGGGCGCGAAGTCGTAGGTGTTCTTCGGAATCGAGCGCACGATTTGCGTCCGCACGCCTCCGGCGACTGGACCAGGTACGGTGTCCGCGAGCGCGCCAGGCCAATCTGGGCCATCGCGCCGCGCCGCGACCTCCATCCAGCGCTGCGTGATGTTGCGCCGCACATCGGCGACCGCTGGCCCCTCCAGCCGCACATGCGCATCGTGCCAGGGGTGCATCGAGGCGGTGTGCGCCGATCCGCGCTCATTGGATTCGGCGGGATGGTAGCGCGTATCCCAGCGATCATAGTCACCGTTCGCCTGCAACGTCAGATCAATACCACCGATGAACGCGACGCGCCCATCCACCACAGCGCATTTCTGGTGCAGCGCTTCGAGCAGATGCGTGATCTTCATCGAGCTGTTGTCCAGCAGGCAATCCACGCCCACCTCGCTCAGCAGCTCATGCTGCTTGTCTGGTGAATTGGTCAGATGCGAGCTGATGGATGGCGGCTCCCACAGCAGCACGCCCACCTTCACGCCGCGCTTGACGGCAAATCCCAGCACGTCGCGCACCTGCAAGTGGCCCGCGTTCCACAACGCGATCGCCTCGTCCGACAGCCCCTCCTGGCGCAGCTCGGCGATCAGCTGACGTTGCTCCGGGCTGCCATCCGGGCCGACGTGCGCATCTTCACCGCGCACCATCTCCAGGTCCGCGCGGATGTCCCATGCCGCCAGCAGGATGTAGCGCCGCGCGCTAAGAAATGCCCGGCACATCGCCAGCATCGCCGCGCGACCATCCACCAGCGGGTGTGCGGCGACGCCTTGCCGCACCGGAAAGTCGCCCTCGACCCACCAGGACGCAGCCTCATTCGCGCGCGTCGTCATCGCAGCCCCTCCTTCCAGCAGCACGGCCGCATGGGCCAGTCTTGGCGCTTCAAATTACCTGAGAGCGCTCGCCATCTACTTCGTCTGAGAAGCTGTCGAGATGGCTGGTATCGTTGGCGCGCAGAATGACGATCCGATCTGGCCGATAATCGAACTCGAAAAGGCTCGTGTTGTCGCGCGCGAACTGGTCGCGCCGGTCGTAGCTCAAGCCCAGCGCCCGCAGCAGCAGCGCGCTGACCACGCCGCCGTGCGCCACCCACAGCACCCGCCCAGCCGGATACTGCGCCTGCCAGCGCGCGCGGGCGGCGTCCACGCGCGCTGTGAAGTGCGCCCACGACTCGCCACCCGGCGCGGCCTCCTCGCCCGTCGGATCTTCGATGACACGCGCGAAGCGTTCCGGCGCTTCACGACGCAGCTCATGGCCTGTGCGCCCCTCCCACGCGCCCATCGCGATCTCGCGCAGCGCCGGATCGAGCGTCACTGGCAGGCCGACCACCCGCGCGATGCGCTCCGCCGTGACGCTGGCGCGGACCAGGTCCGACGAGACGAGCGCGTCGAAGCGCAGCCCGGCCAACCGCGCGGCTAGCGCACCGGCCTGGCGCAGGCCCAGCGGGCTGAGCGGCGCGTCGGTCTGCCCGGTGATGCGCCCTCCGAGATTGTGCGCCGTCGCGCCATGCCGCGCGACTAGCAGCCGCATCGCGCGCCAGCCATCAACCAGGGGAGGAACGCAGGAGCCGTGCCGCGTATCGCGCCACTGAGGCTCATCGCGCGCGCCCCTTCTTCTTCGCGGTCGGCGTGGGCGCCAACTGCTGATGGAAGTCGGTCGCCCGCTCGAAGGCGTCGGCGATGCGCAGCAGCGTCGGCTCGCCCAGCGACGGCCCCAGCAGTTGCACACCAACTGGTAGCCCATCGCTGAAGCCGCCCGGAATGGAGAGTCCGCAGATGCCCGCCAGATTGGCTGGAATCGTGAAAACATCGTTCAGATACATCGCATACGGATCGGCGACTTTCTCACCTATCTTGAACGCGACGCTGGGGCTGGTCGGGCTGATCAGCGCGTCGAACCGCTCGAAGGCGGCGTCGAAGTCGCGCTTGATGAGCGTGCGCACCTTCTCAGCCTTGAGGTAGTAGGCGTCATAGTAGCCCGATGAGAGCGCGTAGGCGCCCAGCATGATGCGGCGCTTCACCTCGGGACCGAAGCCCTCGGCGCGCGTCTCCGAGATGTAGTCTATCAGGTTGCTGGCCACGCGTTTCGAGGAGTAGCCGTACTTCACGCCATCGTAGCGCGCCAGGTTGGCGCTGCACTCCGCTGGCGCGATGATGTAATAGGCCGCGACGCCATAGCGCGTGTGTGGCAGCGAGCACTCGCCGATCTCCGCGCCCAGCGACTTCAGCGTCTCGATGGCCTGCTCCACCGCCGCGCGCACGCCCGGCTCAGTCCCCTCAACGAAATACTCGCTGGGGACGCCGATGCGCAGCCCCTTCACGTCGCCGGTTAGCGCCGCGCTGTAATCGGGAACTGGCGCGTTGATCGAGGTCGAGTCGAGCGGATCGTAGCCCGCGATGGCGTGCAGCATCAGCGCCATGTCGCGCGCCGAGCGGGTAAACGGCCCGATCTGATCGAGCGACGAGGCGAACGCCACCAGGCCAAATCGCGAGACGCGCCCATAGGTTGGCTTGAGCGCGACGGTGTTGGTCAGCGCACCCGGTTGGCGCACGGAGCCGCCAGTGTCCGACCCCAGCGCGGCCATCGCCTCGCCCGCCGCCACCGAGGCCGCCGACCCACCGCTGCTGCCGCCCGGCACGCGCTCCAGGTCCCACGGGTTGCGCGTCGGGAAGAACGCCGAGTTCTCAGTAGAGGAGCCCATCGCGAACTCGTCCATGTTGGTCTTGCCCAGCATGATGGCGCGCGACTCGCGCAGCCGCCGCATCACTGTGGCGTCGAATGGCGGCGTGTAATGTTCCAGAATGCGCGACGAGCAGGTGGTGCGCACACCCTTCGTGCTGATGACATCCTTGATGGCGATGGGGATGCCAGCCAGCGGCCCCAGCTCGACGCCCTCGCTGCGCAGCTGATCCACCTGCTCGGCCTCGCGCATCGCCTCCGCCTCCGTGACCGTGACGAAGGCGCGCACACTGCCCTCGACCTGCTCAATGCGATCGAGGTGGGCACGCGTCAGCTCCACCGCGCTGACTTCGCGGCGGTGTAACAGGTCAGATGCCTCGCTGATGGTGAGGCGCCAGAGATCAGCCACTTGCTATGCTCCTCGTCGCGCGGCCAGCCAGTCGTTGGTCCGCACTGGTGATGAATTCAGTCGCTCGATGCGATGCGTCGCGTGGGGCGCGGACTACTCTTCTTCTAGTACCGCGCGCACGCGAAAGTAGCCGTCCTCCTGGGCGGGGGCGTTGGCTAGCAGCTCTTTGGTCGGATACGACGGTCGCGACGCATCCTCCGCCATGACGGTATTCATCGGCAGGATGTTCGCGGATGCCGAGACCTGGCTCGTATCCGCCTCGCCGATCACATTGATATGCTCCAGAATCGCCGACAACTGCTCGCGCAGACGCTCGCGCTCGTCCTCGCTCAGCGCCAGCCGCGCCAGCCGCGCCACGTGATCTACCGTCGCTCGATCAATGCTCATCGAATCGCGCTTTCCACTCACTCGCCGTCTATCGCGTCATGCCCTAACGAATGCCAAACGCGGCGAATTCGCCCGTCGCGTCGCCCCAGTCGGCTCGCGCCTGCTCTACGTTCGCCAGATATGGTCCCTGTCGAAGCTGCGCGAGCAACTGTGTCAGCAGGTCGCGCGAGCCTTCAGCCACCACCAGCACCGAGCCATCCGCCTGGTTCTGGGTGTAACCGCGCAGACCCAGCCGCTGCGCGCGATGCTGCGCGAACACGCGAAAGCCTACCCCTTGCACATCGCCAGTGATCCACACCGTCATGCGGATCGGGGAGCTGGTCGCGTCGCTCGCCATCAGTCGCCTGCCCGTCTACGCGCGCGGCGGTCAATGCGGCGCGCGATACCAACAGGCATGATAGCCCGCCCGGCGCGCCACCCGCAAGGCGGCGGCGCGGCTGCGAGGCGGCGCTCAAGGTTGTTGCGGCTCCTCACCCTGCGCCAGCAACGCGGAACGAATCTGGCGGTACGAGTTTTCCAGCAGGTCGGGCATCACCTTCACATCGGCTAGCACTGGCATGAAGTTCGTATCGCCACCCCAGCGCGGCACGACATGCATGTGGATGTGATCGGCGATGCCCGCGCCGGCCACGCCGCCCTGATTGATACCCATGTTGAAGCCCTGGGCTCCCATCGCCTGCTGGCAGGCGCGCACACAGCGCTGCGCCATCGTCATCATCTCCGTCAGCGTAGCGGGGTCCAGCTCCAGAATCGTCGGCAGGTGTACGTAGGGCGCGATCATCAGGTGGCCATTGTTGTAGGGGAAGATATTCATCAGCGCAAAACAGCGCTCGCCACGCAGCAGCACAAAGTTGCTCTCGTCGGCGGTGGATGACGCCTTCTCGCAGAAGACGCAGCCCGCCTTGCTCGTGTCAGCGCCGATGTAGGCCATACGCCAGGGCGCCCACAGTTGACGCATCGAAGGCGCCTCCTCTCGCGGCCGCTCAGACCGATCAGAACATCTTGAAATGGGGGAAGATCAGGTAGCCAATCAGGAAGAACGCGACGAAGAGCGCCACGCCTATGCATGCCCACACCCACGGCCGCATGACCCCCGCGCCCGAAACGGCGCCATCGTACCCCACCCGCAGCGCGGGACCCGGCTCTGGCCACGCCTGTCGCGGCCGCTCTGGCGCCGCCTGGCCGCCATGCGCCGCGTAGGCATCGTAGCGCCCGGCCATCGCGGGCTGCACATATGGATCATAGGGTGTTGGCGCACTGTGCGAGCCGACCCAGTCGTCTGCTGGTCGCGTCTGGGCGGGATCGAGTGTCGGCTGCTCGGTCAGGCCGAGATGTGTCGGCGCGTTGGCCAGCGCGTCGGCGCGCCCGGCGGCCTGCCGTCGGCCCGTCGCCCTGTCCAGCGCGCTCGCCGCCCGGTTGGCCCGATAGGAGCGAATCGCGATGGGCAGCGTATCACGCCGCTGTTGCGCCTCGCTCGCCAGCGCCTCGTCGAGCGCCTCCAGCTCCAGCGCCAGCTCATCCGCCGCCGTGATGCGCCGCTCGCGCGCAAGATCGAGCGTGCGGGCGACCATCTCCCGGAGCGCCGGACTGACCTCCTCACGGTAGGCGCGGACGTCAGCGCCCGATTCAGAGGACTGTGTGCGCGCTGGCTCGGTGACGAGTGACCACAGCGCCGCGCCGACTGCCCAGACATCGCGCAGCCGCTCATCGTCACGCA
>JAICVT010000335.1 GCA_025935235.1 Ktedonobacterales bacterium
AGGTCAGTCATGACGACGAGGACGACGTTGTTGATGGCGATGTTGAGGATTGCCTGTGCGATGAAGAGCGCTCGCTCGCGCCCGGAGTTCGTCACCTGATCGTGGAAGGTCCAACGGGGGTTCCACAGGTAGCTGGTGAGGATGGACCAGTCACCCGTCTGCGTGGGCAACAGGTCAGTCATGACGACGAGGACGACGTTGTTGATGGCGATGTTGAGGATTGCCTGTGCGATGAAGAGCGCTCGCTCGCGCCCGGAGTTCGTCACCTGATCGTGGAAGGTCCAACGGGTGTTCCACAGGTAGCTGTTGAGGATGGCGAGCATCACCGCGACGGTGTTGTAGACCAGCAGCGTCAGATCGCTGCGCGTGGGATAGAGCAAGAGCAGCAGATTCAGCGCGGCAAGGTCCACCACGGCGTTGCTCACGCCGACCATGCAGAACCGCAGATATTGCAGGCTCGTGGAGCGCTTGGACGCCGTGGCGGGCCTGGGGAGCTGTGCGCCGCGCTGCCGCTGATTGGGCGGCTCCGGGCGGCGAGCCGCAGCTACTCCTGGCAAGTTAACGATATCCATGCGCGCTCCTGATCCCGCCATTCGACGCCAGCGCGCCCCATGCGGCGCGCAGTTGATTGTGCAGCGCACGCCTGAACATGGGATTTTCTGGCTCACTCCAGAGCATAGCAGTTCCCAGTGGAAAATACATTGGAAAAGGGTAAGAGTCTTCTCATGCCCTGCCACCAGGCTCGCCTGAACGGGGTCGTCTCAGCAGGCGGCGGGCGTGTCTGTGCCAGTGTACACCTTTATGCTGTCGTGCGCGAGAGGTCATAGCGCAGCAAGAGGAAACTCTCGGCGTGGCGAGCGCTCACCAGCCGCGCCCAGCGGGGCTGATCGGGCGCGAGGCGCTGGCCCTCGATCAGGCCAGGGCGATGGAACTGGTCGTCGCGCCCCACGAGCTGTGGCGCAATGGTGAGAAACTGCTCGTCCAGCAGCCCCTCCGCGACAAAGCCGCCCAGCAGGCGCGGCCCACCCTCGACCAGGATCAGCGGCCGCCCAGCAGGCGCATTCCCAGCCTGAGGCGCCAGCGTCGCCAGCGTCGCCAGTGTCGCATCGAGTGTCGCGCGGGCGGCGATCCCGCCACTGACCGCCAGCGCCGCCGCTGTCCGCATGCGCGCATGCGGCCCCAGCGCCAGCCCGCCTGGTCGTGCGGCCAGCCGCGTGGCGCCGCTTGGGGTGGTCAGCAGCAGCGCGGCGAGATCATCCCGCTGGAAGACGGGCAGCGCCACATCCACATCGCCCGCGCCTGAGACGATCACGTTGAGCGGCGTGGGTGGCTTGCCCAGCGCGGCGCGCAGCTCAGCGTAAGCGGCGGCGAGCGGCGGATAGATGTAGGCGGGGGTCCACAGGTGGTGCGGCACGGAGCGCAGCGTGCCAGCCCCCACGACCACCGCATCAGCCATTGCCCGCAGCAGGCCCATCGTCGCGCGGTCATGCGGATTGCCCGCGCTGATCTCGCCTACCCCCGCCGGGACGGGATCGTTGAACGCGACCACGCCATCGATGGATGCGACAAAGTTGCTGATGACCCACGCGCGGCCCGCGTCGGCAGCGTCATTCGGGAAGGCCAGCCGACCGTAGAGCGCGGCCAGCGCATCGGGCAGCGGCGCCTCGGCTCCCTGGGCGGCATCGAAGAGGGTATCGAATGGCGCAAGCGGCGCCTGGGCCTGATCGGGCTCTGGCTGATCGTGCGACATGGCGCGCCCTCCTCGATGTTATCGCCCGACGACTCAGCGGCGTTTCACATGAAACGGCGCCTGGTCGTCCTTATACCTGCGGCGTGTGGGCGCTGATGAACGCCAGCGAGCGATTCCACGAATCCTCAGACTCTGTGGCGAACTCTGCATACTTGCGGTCGAAGAAGCTGTGCGGCGCGCCGGGATAGACGATGATCTCGTGCGCAATGCCCGCCTTCGCCAACGCCTCATCGAATTGCTGCGCCTGCTCCGCCGGGATGCCCTGGTCAGCGCCGCCGAAGAAGCCCAGCACCGGGCACTCGAACGCACTGATGCGGGTGATTGGCGCGGGCGCGCCGCCGCGCGGACTGGTTGGCGAGCCATAATAGCCAATCACCCCGGCCAGGGCGAGATGGTTGGCCGCCTGCTGGTAGGAGTTCCCGCCGCCGAAGCAGAAGCCAACGGTGAAGATCGCGCGTGGCGGGTTGGGTCCGCTGCGCAGCCTGGCGATGGCCGCCGCCACGTCTTCACGAATCTGCGCCTGGTTTGTCTGCTGCACATGCGGCATGTACTCGAAGCTGTCGTCGCGCGCAGCCACGCCAGCCGTGCGCCCGAAGTAGTCAACCGTGATGGCGTCTACGCCAGCCTCGGCGAAGCGCAGCGCCAGGTCTTTGTAGAACTGATAGAGGCCGCGCACATCCGGCAGAATGACGATACCCGCGCCGTTGCGGCGCACGCTATCGGCCTGCGCGTAGTAGACTGCGAACGGCGTCCCATCGGCTGAGGTCAGCGTCAGTTCCTCGCCGCGCGCATCGCTGGCGATGGCTGGCTGCACAGGCGGCTGTGAATCGAGATCGAAGCACATGGGTTCGGGTTCCTCCTGGTCTGGGGTAGCGCTCGATTGACCATGCTGTGTGGCGCACACGCGCCTCACCTACTTGGAGTAATTGTAGAAGCCGCGACCAGCTTTGCGTCCAGTGTACCCAGCGGTCACCATATTGCGCAGCAGCGGACTGGGCAGGAAACGCTCGCCCAGCGCCTCGCGGCTGGCCTCCAGGATGTGCAGCGTGACATCCAGCCCCACCAGGTCGGCCAACTCAAATGGTCCCATCGGGAAGTTGAAGCCCAGCCGCATCCCCTTATCAATATCCTCCACCGTGCCGATGCCTTCCTCCAGGCAGCGAATCGCCTCCGCGATCATCATCAGGCCGATGCGGGTGGTGATGAAGCCAGGAAAATCCTTCGCCAGGATCGTCTCTTTCTTCAGTAGCGCACAGAACGCCTGAGCGTGGGCCACCGTCTCATCGCTGGTCTGATAGGCGCGGATGATCTCGACCAGCTTCATGGCTGGCACGGGATTGAAGAAATGCAGCCCCAGCACGCGCTCTGGCCGCTGCGTGGCCGAGGCGATCTGCGTGAGCGGCAGCCCAGAGGTGTTGCTGGCAAGGATCGCGCCGGGCTGGCAGACGCCATCGAGCGCGGCGAAGATCTCCTGCTTGAGCGGTAGATTCTCGAAGACCGCCTCGATCACGATGTCCGCCGGGGCGAGGTCGCCCAGCGCGGTCGTCCAGGTGAAACGCGCCAGCCAGGCGTCAGCCACCTCGCGGGTCAATTGCCCCTTCTGCACGGGCCGCTCCACCAGCCGCTCGACATTGGTTCGCGCGCGCGCCAGCGTATGCGCGTCGGCCTCGCGCACGATGATCTGCGCATCGAGGTTGCGCGCCACCTCATAGGCGATGCCCGCGCCCATTGCGCCGCCGCCCACCACGCCGACAATCTTCCACGCGCGCTGTGTCTCAGGCGCCACCGGCTCCGTCGCCATATGTCATCCTCTCCTGAACTCGTTCATGAACTCGTACATGTTCTGCGCGAATCCTCACCCCTGACCCCTCTGCCAGCGGGCGAGGGGAGCGCGAAAGGCAAGTGGCGCGCCGCCGTCCGCCACAGCATACCGCAACAACGCCACGCTTGACGCCACGCTTGACGCCGATGCAGGCGGCGCGATATGCTGCGCGCCGGGCGTCAGGGCGAGTGAGGAAGGCGAGCGACGTGGCCACAGGCGATACGATCATCATCAGCGGGCAGAACAGCCTCAGCGCAGACGAACTGGCGGCGGCGCTGGCGCTCAAAGACGCCTGCGACACCGCCGAGCGGCTGGACCTCAAGCTGGGCTATGGCGCCGCCGAGCCAGCGACGGCGACCTATCCGGCGGTGTTGCTTGCACGCGCAGGCCAACGTTTGGTCGGCTACTGCTCGCTCGATGGCGACGCGACGACCGCCGAGATGTGCGGCATGGTTCACCCCGACTGGCGGCGCCATCGGCTGGGCATGCGGCTCTTCGAGGCGGCGCGGGCCAGCTTCAAGGGCGCAGGTGGCGGCCAACTCTTCGCGGTGTGCGAAGACGGCTCGGCGTCCGGGCGCGCCTTCCTGCGCATGCTGGCGGCCCAGCGCGCCTCCTCCGAGCATCGCATGGTCTGGCGTGGCGCCTCGCTCACTCCGACGGCGCTCGACGACCAGTCCAGGGCCTTCATCGTCGCGCGGGCGCGGCCAGAGGACTATCAACCGCTTGCGGCGGCGCTGGCGCGAGCATTCGATCACACGGAGGAGCGACTGCTGGCCGATCTCACCAGCGCCTCCGCCACGGCGACCGAGCAGGTCTACGCCGCGCGCCTCGACGGCGCGATCATCGGCGGCTTTCGCCTCAGCCGCATGCCCGACTCCACCGGCATCTACGCCTTCGGCATTGATCCCGCCCAGCAGCGAAAGGGTTGGGGACGGCGCATGCTGGCGCGGGCCTGCGCGCTGGCGCAGCAGAACGCGGAGAACCCTGAGCAGCGCAGCAATCAGCGCGTCACGCTGGAGGTGGACACCGACAACGCGCCCGCCACCGCGCTCTACCGCGCCAGCGGCTTCGAGATCATCACAACCTACGGCTACTACGTCTTCTCGCCCACGCTGCTCGCCACTGGCTTGAATCTCGACGTTGGCGATGGCGCCGACAAAGGCTAGCGGCGCCGAGCCTGGCTCCATCTGCTGGCGAACGCGCCGACGAGGCCCAGCGCCGCCAGCGCCAGCCCGGTGAACGTGACCGCCACGCCCGGCCCATAGACCCACGGACCGGTGGCGACGTAGTCGTAGGTGAACATCGTGGGATGCGCCAGCGCAACGCCCGCCCCCTGCCACGC
>JAICVT010000004.1 GCA_025935235.1 Ktedonobacterales bacterium
ATGCACGAAGTCAAACGACTTCTCCGCAAAGGGCAGCCCCTCGAACAGATTCCCCGCCACAAACGTGTAGTTGGGCGGTCGGACGTCGGCGTCGGGGCGGCGATCAGCGCGCTGGTCCACAGCGGGCAGCTTGACATCGAGACCGATCACATTGGCATCGGGAAAGGCAGCCGCCATCTCGATGGCCCAGCGTCCCGTGCCAGTGCCGACATCCAGGATGCTGGCTGGCCGCGTGATAGGAGCGGCGAAGTTGCCCTGAAAAGCGTACCGCAGCATATAGTGCTGGAAGTCGAGACCGTTGACCTCCTCGCCATCGGCCGGCAGCGCATAGGGCAGGCCCACCACCCGCTCGCGTCCCGCCACGACGTCCGTCACGACATCAGTGAGGGCAAAGCCACCGTTCATCAGGGAGGCGACCTGCGGCTTCCCACGCAACCAGCCAAACCAGCGCATCGCCTATCTTGCCTTTCCTCGTCCTCGTCGGCCTCGTTCTCGATCCCCAGACGCCAACGCGGCCCGGATGAAATTAGGAACCGTGAACACGCGCCGCACATATATAGCGCATTGTGACGTTGTATAGTTCGCAGCATACTCGCTAATGTCAAGCGTGGCGTCGCCGTCGTGGCGCGAACGACCATGCTGCCGGGCAGACAACCTGGACGCCTGATCGCGCGTAGCCAGCGAGGCGTCTTGCGACGCGTGAGGTGGCGGGCTTGCCCGACCGTGCGTGTTTGCCTATACTGACGCCATACGTTGGTCGCACGCCAGCCGTTTGGCATGCGATCAGCGTAGAGGGCGGCCAGGTGGGATCGAGCGCGGTGGAACGCGCGTCTGAAAAGTGAGCAATGGCATGGCAGTGTCCGAAAACCCAACACCATCGTCCGAGCAGCCAACGACTCCCGGCGGAGCGACGGTCGCGACAGGCGCAGGCAAGCGCGCGACTGGCAAGCTGGGGCGACGCGCGCTGGTGGGTGTAGCGGCGGTGAGTGTGTGCGCGGCGGGCGTGGCGCTGACCCCCACCGCGGAGCGCCTCGCCCAGCAGATCGGCCAGCAGGCGGTTGACGACGCCTACGCCGCGGGCATCGCCGCGGGCCGCCAGGCGCTGCTCAGCGAGCTGGCGCAGCTCGAAGGCGTGCCGCTCGACGCCGCTATCCAGGTAGCCGAGTTGACCCGGCTGGCGGTGCTCTACATCGTGCGCCCGGTCGCGCAACTCTTCGCCACCATCGCGGGCGACGCGCTCGGCGGATTCATCGCCGCGCTCACCAGCGCGCAGCAGCACCTCGCCAGCATCAACGTCCACATCTCGCAGCTCGACCAGCTCAAGTCGCTGCTCAGCCAGTGGCAGCAGGGCGTTCAGCAACTCCCCATCGCGCTCACGCAGTACGCCACAGCGGATATAGACAGCGCCGAGAACTACCTGAAGGCGCTCAAGAAGCAGATTCAGCAGCAGCCGAGCAACGCCAAGTAGCGCGCCATATCACGCCCGGCAAGCAGCCTCGCCTGCGTTGTATACTGTGCTGACGGGGTCCGTGCCGCAACCGCGCGGACCCTCACGGTGTCTCTGTGACCCCGGCCAGCCTCGATCAGGTAGCGTTGGGGTCACGGCGCGCGTCGTCAGGAACTTCGACGCCGCCATACGCAGTCTGATGGGGAGAGCGCGCATGCCCGACTTTCAGGTCGTCGCCCCATTCCAGCCGACCGGCGACCAGCCGACGGCCATCGAAGAGCTTGTCGAGAGCCTTCACCAGGGCAACCGCTACCAGACGCTGCTGGGCGTGACGGGTAGCGGCAAGACGTTTACCGTCGCCCAGGTGGTGGAGCGGGTGCAGCGCCCGACACTGGTGCTGGCCCCCAACAAGACGCTGGCGGCGCAGCTCTACGCCGAATACAAGGAGTTCTTCCCCAACAACGCGGTCGAGTACTTCGTCAGCTATTACGACTACTACCAGCCAGAAGCCTACATCCCACGCAGCGATACCTACGTTGAGAAGGAGAGCCAGCTCAACGAAGAGATCGAGAAGCTGCGGCTCTCGGCCACGCGCAGCCTCTTCGAGCGGCGCGACACGCTGATCGTCGCCTCGGTCTCGTGCATCTACGGCCTCGGCTCGCCAGAGGAGTACGGCGATGTCGTGCTGACGCTCAAGGTTGGCGAGACCCGCCGCCGCGACCGCATCCTGCGCTGGCTGACCGACATCCAGTACGAGCGCAACGACACCAACTTCGTGCGTGGCAAGTTCCGCGTGCGCGGCGACACGCTGGAGATCTACCCGTCGTATGAAGACCTCGCCATCCGCATCGAGTTCTTCGGCGATGAGATCGAGCGCATCGTCGAGATTGATCCGCTGACGGGCGAGGTGCTGGGCAATCGCCAGCGCTTCGATGTCTACCCCGCCAAGCACTGGGTCACGACGCAGGAGCGGCTGAACAATGCCATCACGAGCATCGAAGAGGAGCTGGCGCTGCGGCTGAAAGAGCTGGAGGGCGAGGGCAAGCTGCTGGAGGCGGCCCGCCTGCGCCAGCGCACCAACTTCGACATCGAGATGCTGCGCGAGACGGGCATCTGCTCCGGCATCGAGAACTACTCGCGCCATCTGGCCGGGCGCGCGGCGGGCGAGCAGCCGTGGACGCTGCTCGACTACTTCCCGCGCGATTTCCTGCTGGTGGTGGATGAGTCGCATGTGGCGCTGCCCCAGGTGCGCGGCATGTTCAACGGCGACCGCGCGCGCAAGCAGGTGCTGGTGGACTACGGCTTCCGCCTGCCCTCCGCGCTGGATAACCGCCCGCTGACCTTCAGCGAGTTCCTGGAGCATCTCAATCAGGCGGTGTTCGTCTCGGCCACGCCCGGCCCCTTTGAATATGAGCACAGCCATACCGTCGCCGAGCAGATTATCCGCCCGACTGGCGTGCTCGATCCGCGCGTCAGCGTGCGTCCGACCGAGGGGCAGATTGACGATCTGCTGGCCGAGGTGCGCCACCGCACCGAGAACGGCCAGCGCGCGCTGGTGACGACACTGACCAAGAAGATGGCCGAGGACCTCGCCGACTATCTGCAGGAGATGGGTGTCAAGGTCCACTATCTGCACTCCGAGATCGAGACCATCGAGCGGGTCGAGATTCTGCGCGACCTGCGGCTGGGCGTGTATGACGTGGTGGTGGGTATCAACCTGCTGCGCGAGGGACTGGACCTGCCCGAAGTCTCGCTGGTGGCGATCCTGGACGCCGACAAAGAGGGCTTCCTGCGCTCCGCTGGCTCGCTGATCCAGACCATCGGTCGCGCCGCGCGCCACATCGAAGGCTCGGTCATCATGTACGCCGACCGCATCACCGACTCGATGCGTCGCGCGATAGACGAGACCAATCGCCGCCGCGAGATTCAGGAGCGCTACAATCAGGAGCATGGCATCACGCCGCGTGGCATCCAGAAAGAGGTGCGCGCGCTCTCCGATCGCTTCCGCTCCAGCGAGCAGGAAGAGCAAGGCGCCGGAGCCGTGGCCATCGCCGAGCTGCCCAAAGACGAGATCGCCCGCATGATCAAGACGCTGGAGTCGCAGATGAAGCAGGCGGCCAAGGAGCTGGAGTTCGAGAAGGCGGCGCAACTGCGCGATCAGGTGATCGAGTTGCGCCGCGCGCTGGTGGAGTGACCTCACCCCCAATCCCCCCGCCACCAGGCGAAAGGTATTCCGGTTCCCCCTCCCTCGGAGGGGAGGGGGTTAGGGGGAGAGGTTCCGCGTGACCCCAAACCAATCTGCATCTCAGGAGACCGTTCGCATGACCGACCAGCAAGAAGACGCCACCTACGACGCCTATCTGCTGCGCTATCCTGATGGCTCGTGGCTGGCGCTGGCCAGCGATCTGCCGGGCGCCTATGCCGCAGGGGCCTCGCCCGATGAGGCCGCCGCGCGGCTGGCGGCGGCGATTCCAGCCTACTACGCCTGGCTGCGCCAGCACGATGACTACATGCCCATCACCCACGA
The DNA here is from genome assembly GCA_025935235.1 of Ktedonobacterales bacterium. Taxonomy (GTDB): domain Bacteria; phylum Chloroflexota; class Ktedonobacteria; order Ktedonobacterales; family JADMIN01; genus JAKAIY01. Next base: position 3,975 of record JAICVT010000004.1, read on the forward strand.
TACGCCGCACGTTGCCGTGCGTGAGCAAGCGCAAGCGGGCGAAGGGCCAGCGGGTTGGCTGGGCGCGTTTTTCGCGGGCGACGCCGAGCCCGTCGGCGGCGAAGACCTCGACTGGTGGCTGGCTGTGCTCGACTGGGCCTATGACGATCTGCTCGCCGAGGCCCAGAGCGCGCCACTCACCGCGCTCCGCGCCAGCCTGCTGGATGCCGTGGCCCAGATGCAGGCGGGCATTGTCGCGCTCGCCACAGGCGGCACGCTGCTCGCCCTCATCGGCGCGGATGACGCGCTGGGGCGCGTGAGCGCCGTGCGCGCCGCCGCTCTAGCTGCGCTGCGACGAGCCAACGCCGAGCAGCGGACGGCTGTGCGCGAGGCGGAAGGCCAGCGCTGGTCGCTGCGGCGCGGGCTGCGGGCGAGCGCGCTGCTCGTCCGCCGCGCTACCGATGCTTTGACGGCGATCCACCACTAGAAGAGAGACAGGCGGCATGGCACTGGACGTATCCACCACCAATGCGGCGACGCGGCCCGCGCTCTACCCCGGCTACCTCGCGCTGCATGCGACGGGCGAGCTGGCCCGCCGCGCCGAGGCCGCCTGGGAGCTGCTACGCTGCTGCACCGTCTGCCCGCAGAACTGCCCGGTCAACCGCATCGCGGGCAAGACGGGCGCATGCCACTCTGGAACCGAGATCATCGTCGGTTCGTGGAACCTGCACCGCCGCGAGGAGCCGCCGCTGAGCGGCACGGGCGGCGCGGGCACGATCTTCTTTGGCGGCTGCCAGGCGCGCTGCTCCTATTGCCAGAACTACTGGCTGAGCCAGATGGGCAACGGCATCCGCGTGGGGCCAGAGCGGCTGGCCGAGATGATGCTCTACCTCCAGCGCAAGGGCGCGCACAACATTGATCTGGTGACGCCCACCCACTTCGTCCCGCAGCTCTTGAAGGCGCTGGTGATCGCCGCCGACAAGGGCCTCCACATCCCGATGGTCTACAACAGCGCGGGCTACGAGCATCTGCATGTCCTCAAACTGCTCGATGGCGTCATAGACATCTACCTGCCCGACGCCAAGTACGCCGACAACAAAGAGGCCATGCGCACCTCGAAGATGCACCACTATGTCGAGTTCAACCGCGCGGCGCTCAAGGAGATGTATCGCCAGGTCGGCGGACTCCAGCTCGACGAGCATGGCATCGCCACGCGCGGGCTGATCGTGCGGCATCTGGTGATGCCTGGCGGACACGCTGGCACGCGTGAGGTGCTCACCTGGATCGCGGAGAACGTTGGCCTGGACATCGGTCTGAGCGTGATGGACCAGTACTTCCCGGCCTACAAGGTGGTGGGTGATCCTGAGCTAGGGCGGCGGCTGACCTGGCGCGAGTATCGCGAGGCGCTGGATGTGGTAGAGTCGCTGCCCTTCGAGCATCTCTTCTTGCAGGAGGATCTAGCGATGCTCGACGAGACCAGCGACATATAGATGGCCCAGCGGCAGATGCAGAGGAAGAATAGTCGCGGATACGTCTCCGGCATGGCGGCTGGCGGTTGAAACCGCGCCTGGGTGGCCTTGCAGGCCGCAAAGTCCGCCTGCGCGGACTGGGATTCGAACCCGCGCAGGCGGGTTTCGCGGTGGCCCGCAGGCCACCTCCCAGGCGCGGTTTCAATCGCCAGCTAACGGCTGCTCATGTCGCATCAACCGCCGCCGCTCCGCGCTACGACGTAGCTGGCGCTTGCATGTACCACTCGGTGAACGACTGGCACTCTCCATCCTCGTTGAAGCGCAGCACCCAGAGGTTGTGGTATGCGCGGTCCAGCATCGTCTGGGTCTCGTCGGTGTAGTAGAAGGACTGCCCGACAGCAATCACCTGGTCGCCCTGGATGAGCAGCGGGTGGTAGTCCCCACGATAGGTTCCGGCGCGGTCGCGGTTCTCCAGCCAACCGGCGACGATCTGGGCGCGACCACGCGCCACCTCATCGCCGTGGTCCCACGGATGCCAGCGATACTCCGCGTCGTCGGCGAAAAGAGCGCCGATCTTGTCAGGATCATACGTCACCCAGGCGTGCGCATAGGCGTCGAGCCATCGCTGCGCCCGCTCCGTGTCAATGCTCATTCCGCTCGCTCCTCTCGCTCCTCCACAAGTCGCGTGTTCAGCCCGGACATGATACACCAGCGGGGCCCTCCGAGCTGATCGCGGTTCGCTCACGCCATCCCAGCGCGGGCCTGGGCCCAAACTGGCCCGCTGATTGCTGGTTCTTTGCCAGGACGCATGAAGCGGCGCCGCTTTTCCCATGCGGGAGGGGCGGCGCTCTTGTCTGTGCGAGGGGTAGTATGCGGCGCCCACCGCATGCGCGGGGTCAGGCGCTCACCTGATGGGCGAAGGCGCCAACCCGTGTTACAATGTATGATGGCGCTGTTGATGGCGCTTGACCGAGACACACCCAGGCTGTCTCGTATGGTGTGGAGGAGCTATGAGCGATACGGCCACATTGAGCCGCCTTTTCGCTGCAATCGAGCCTGACCTGGAGGTCGTTGATCGCGAGTTCCAGCGACGCGCCAGCTCCGGGCTAGACATCATGGACGCCGCCGCCGCGCATGCGATCAGCTCGCCGGGCAAGCGCCTGCGCACCGCGCTGACCCTGCTCTCCGGCAGGCTCTTTCACTACGATTTCGAGAAGCTCCTGCCGCTGAGCGTTGCCTTTGAGATGACCCACCTGGCGACGCTGGTGCATGACGACATCATTGACCGCGCCGACACCCGCCGTGGCATCCCCACCGTTAACGCGCGCTATGGCGATCAAGTGGCGATCCTGCTGGGCGACTACCTCTTCGCCAAGACGGCGGGGCTGATCGCCGATGTTGGCGACTTCCGCATTGATCGCCTCTTCTCCGATACCGTGGCCACCGTCAGCGAGGGCGCCATCATCGAGCTGCGTTCGGCGCGGCGCATGGATGTATCGGTCGAGCACTACCTGGAGCGGGTCAATCGCAAGACCGCCTGCCTGATTGGCGCCTGCTGCAAAGGTGGCGCCATCGTCGGCTCAGCTTCCGACGCCCAGATCGCGCTGATGCACGAGTATGGCCTCAATCTGGGCATCGCCTTCCAGATCATTGACGACGTACTCGACTACACCGGCTCCGTCGAGATCATCGGCAAGCCAGCGGGCAACGACCTGCGCCAGGGGCTGGTGACACTGCCGCTGATCTTCGCCCTGCGCAACGAGCACAACGGTCGGCTCGACCAGGCCCAGCGGCTCTTCCAGTCGCAGACCCCGATGGATGAGGAGGTGGAGGCGGTGGTGCGCTGGGTCAACGGCACGCTCGCGATTGACGAATCGCTGACGCTGGCGCGGCACTACGCCGCGCGCGCCAATGCCCTGCTGACGGAGCTGAACGACTCGGAGGACCGCCAGACACTTGTCGAGCTGATTGACTTCGTCGTCTCGCGCAGCCACTAGCTTGCCCATCCCGCGCCACCAGCCGCGGGCTTGCGCTCTGGCTGCGTCCGGGCCTAACCGAAGGATACGCCATCCATGAGTTCATCGCCGCCCATGCCAGAGCTGCGCGCGCGCTTCGACGCCGCTGGTGGCAAACCGGCCTATGTGCGCGCCATGTTCGACCGCATCTCCGGCGTCTATGACCTGATGAACCGTGTGATGACAGGCGGCATGGATGGCCGCTGGCGAGCGTTCGCGGCGCGCCAGGTGGCGCTGCGCGCGGGCGAGCACGCGCTCGACCTCGGCTGCGGTACGGGCGACATGGCCATCGCCATCGCGCGGCACAGCCCGCCCGATACCCGCATCGTTGGCGTGGACTTCTCCGAGGGCATGCTGGAGATCGGGCGACGCAAGCTGGCGCGGCGCGGGCTGAGCGAGCGGATCGAGCTGCGGCAGGGTGACGTGCTGCGTCTCGACCTGCCCGACGACGCCTTTGACGCGGTCTGCTCGGCCTGGCTGGCGCGCAACCTCTCTGACATCCCCGCTGGCTTCCGCGAGATGCGCCGCGTGACGCGGCCTGGCGGGCGGGTGGTCTGTCTGGAGATGAGCCACCCCTACAACCCCATCTTCAATTGGGGCTACCACCTCTACTTCGACCGCCTGGTGCCGCTGCTGGGCGGGCTGATTGGCAAGAGCGCCGACGCCTATAGCTATCTGCCCTCGTCGGTGGTCTCGCATCCCGACGCCCCCACCCTAAAGGGCATCATGGAAGACGCAGGCTGGGAAGATGCGCGATACTACTACCTGTTGGGTGGTGTGGTCGCGGTCCACGTTGCGACGAATCCCGCAGCGCCATCGCGCGCCTGAGTTGATGCGCCTGGACCGCTGACTTCACCACCGCATCGCCGCTTCTGGGCTTCAGGGACGCGAGAGACACACGAGAAGGAGTGGAGAGGCATGGCCACAGCGCCACGGATGATGGGAGTTGGCGTCGCGACTGACTACATGGCTGACCAGGCGACTGGCCGCGCAGGCCACTGGCAGGCGCCCACGCTGCGCGAGATCACAGCGGACGGCGCGCAACTGCTGATAACGCGGATCGGGCCAGACGAGGTTGTGAGAGTCCCGCTCAACACTCCGCGCCAGACATGGCGCTGGCTCTGGAAAGACGCGCTGACGCGGGTCGCGCCCTTCCTGCTGGTCGCGGGCCTGTGGGCGCGCTTTTCGCGCGACGGTCTGGGGGCACTGGGGCTGCGGCGCGATGGCTGGCTGGGCGACATCGCGCTGGGGGTGGCGATTGGCATGCCGTTCGCCCAGATCGCGGCCGTCTTTCGCCGCCTGGTCGCGCCTGGCTACCACCTGCCCACCGGCGCTGACCATGCCTTGCAGACAACGTACTACTTCGGGCTGAATGCGCCCGCTGAGGAGTTTGTCTGGCGCGGCATCGTGCAAACGCTGGTGATTCGCGGGCTGCGGCGCGTGCCAGGCATGCGGCGCGTCGCGGGGCCGCTGGGCTGGGCGAGCGTGGCGGCGGGGTTCGGCGCTTTCCATCGCCTCGGCGGGTGGAGCTGGCGCTCGATCGCGGGCGTCACCTTTGCGGGCGGGCTATTTGGCGCGCTGTTTGCGCTACCTAAACGTAAATCCATCCTGCCAGCGATTATCGTGCATGGGTTCGCCACCGCTGGCTTCCTGAACTGGGGCGACGCCGCCCAACACGCACACAAGATGCGCCAGTTGCGCCCGCGCGTCTGAAGCGCCGATAACTCAGCTGTTGGCTCAGGAGATGGCTCTGCCCAGCGCCACGCGCGCCGCATGGTACGGACATACCACCGGCGTTGTACCGACGGTCAGGCCGTGTTATTGTGGAGCGGCGCTCGCGTCTGTAGACGTAGGCGCCGCATGGCAGGAGCCAGACCACACTGGCCAACGCAGGGGAGCGTCTGGCCGACGCCTCCCCGTGACGTGAGCTGTCGGCCAGCGCCGATGGGACTGACAGGAAGAAACTGAGAGCGGAAACAACGATGAGGCAGTCCGTACCAGCCGTCAGCTATGACTCCGCCCGCACACATTTCCAGGCGCTGGTCGAGGCGCAAGAGGTCTGGCGCTATCGGTCGCTCGTGCGCAACCTCGTCTCGCGCGACCTCAAAGTGCGCTACAAGCGGTCGGCGCTGGGGTTCGTCTGGGTGACACTCAACCCGCTGCTGACGACAATCGTCCTCTCGCTCGCGTTCTCGTACATCATCGGCGCGAATCAGCCCCACTTCCCGGTCTTCGTGCTGGCCGGGCTGATTATCTGGAACCTCTTCGCGCAAGGCTCGGTCGCGGCGATGTCAAATCTGGTCGGCAACGGCAGCACGCTGCGCCGCATGTACATCCCGCCGAGCGTCTTTGTCGTCTCAGCCGTCGGGAGCGCGCTGGTCAACCTGTTCTTCACCGTCGTCCCGCTCGTGCTGGTCGCACTGGCGTTGCGTGCGCCATTCAGTTGGACCTGGCTCTACGTCCCGATCGCCTGCGTGCAGGTGACGATCTTCACGCTGGGCGTCGGCCTGATCGTCTCGACGATGGCGGTCTTCTTCAACGACATCTATGAGATGTATCTCGTGCTGCTAACCGCGTTCAACTATCTCACGCCGGTGTTCTATCCGATCACCATCTTGCCGCCCTGGCTCCAGAACCTTGAAGTGTATAATCCCATGTATCTGTTCGTCGCGGCGGCGCAGACGGCGGTCGTCGGCTCAACCGCCTGCGTGGGTGGCTCCCTCCAGAACGGCAAGCTGGTCTGCCCCCACTATGTCGTGCTTCCGCCGTCGGTTCCCGATATCAAGACGCAGCTCGTAACATGGGCCTCGGCGCTGCTCGTCTTCACCATCGGCTGGCTGCTCTTCACGCGGACGGAGGCGAAGTTTGCTTACCACCTCTAACTCATCAAACTCCCCCGACTCCTCCCGCGCCAGTGGCGCGAACGGAGCCAGCGGAGCCAACGGAGCCAACGGAGCGCATGCCATGAACGGCGCCGATGGCGCGAACGGCGCGATCCAGGCGGAGCGCGCGCCGAAGGTCTACAACAGGAACCCGGGATTTGGCGCGAGGGGCGGCCGCTTTGGCGCGACCGCAGGCGACACAGGTCGCGGCGCGCCCGCCCTGGAGCCAGGCCCCGACGATGCTGTGCTCGTCTCGGGCGTCTCGCTGCGCTACCGGATGCCCACCGAGCGCATCACCTCGCTCAAGGAGCAGGTCATCCGCACCATCACCCGCCGCACCGTCGGCTACAATGAGTTCTGGGCGCTGCGCAACATCAATCTGCGCATCAAGTTCGGCGACTCGCTGGCGCTGGTCGGGCGCAACGGCGCGGGCAAAAGCTCGCTGCTCAAGGTGATTGCCCGCGTCATCGTCCCCACCAGCGGGCGGGTCGTGGTGCGCGGCAACGTCGCCCCGATCATCGAGTTGGGCGCGGGCTTCCATCCAGAGCTGACCGGGCGCGAGAACATCTTTCTCAACGGCGCGATGCTGGGCTTCTCTGAAGACGCGATGAAGCGGAAGTTTGACAGCATCGTGGATTTCAGCGAGCTGGAAGCCTTCATTGACTCACCGCTGCGCACCTACTCCTCCGGCATGACAGCGCGCCTGGCCTTCGCGGTGGCCGCCGAGGCTGACCCCAACCTGCTCATCATTGACGAAGTGCTCTCGGTGGGTGATGAGGCCTTCCAGAAGAAGTGCCAGGCGCGCATGCTCAGCTTCCGCGAGCGCGGCTGCACGATCCTCTACGTCACCCACGCGCTGGAGATGGCCCACCAACTCTGCGACCGAGCGGTGTGGATCGAGGAGGGGCGCGCGATCTACAGCGGCCCAACGCAGAAGGTGGTCAGCCTGTTCCGCGAGAGCATGGAGTTCGAGACCTCGCTCTCGGCCACGCAGAAGCGCCAGGTCGTGCAGGTGCAGCGGTGATGCGCGAGGGCTGGCCGTTCGCCGGATGCGCGCGTCGCGCGCCGATGCGCGGGATGCGCGATGCGCGCGGGATAGACAAGGCTTGGCAGTGAAGCCGCAGATGCGCCAGCCGCAGGACGCCAACTCCGCATTTCCAGCGCCCACGCCACCGCCCGCGCGCCCCAACCCCACCCACGATGCTGGCCGCGACCCACGCTATGAGGCGGAGATCGCCGCTATCGAGCGCGACCTGATCGCGGAGATCGAGCGGATCGAGCGCGAGGCGGCCGCGCGCGAGCGCGCCCTGATCGCCGAGCGCGACGCCTTTCGCGCGCAACTCCAGATTGCTCACGACACGAAGGGCTGGCGCGCCTCGGTTGCCTACTGGAACGCGCGCCAGCGCGGGCTGGTGGGCGCGCTCGACCTGGGCGGCCAGCTGGCGACCTATCTGGCGCGGGTCGGCTATCACCTCGGCGTCCCCTATCGCCTGCGCCGCGACCTCTGGTATCGTCGCCACACTGGCGCGAGCTACCAGCGCTACCTGCGCACGCTGAGCCAGCCGCGACCCAGCGCGCCACTGGATGACGCGGCCAATCCGGAGCGGGTACGCAAGGCGGTTGGCCCCGACGCGCTGATCTTCGCCGCGCGCGCGTGGGATGACAGCGACGCGAGGCAGCGCCGGGCGGCGCGCCAGCTCGCGGCGGCGGGACATCGCTGCCGCTGGCTGACCCCGCTGCTGACCCTCGCGCCTGCGGGCGAGATTGGCGCGGTAGCGGCGCGGGACGTTGAGGCGGGCGTGGGCGCCGATGGGGCTGAGATCGTGGAGCTGGCGCTGCCCGGCGATGGCGGCGATGTCACCGCGCGGCCCGTCTTTCGCCAGACGGCGCTGCGGCACGCGCTGCGGGCGTTGCGCCGCTACTGCTTCGAGCACGACCTGCGCGAGGTCGTCTGCGTCGTGCAGCATCCCGGCTGGGCGCCACTGGTGGAGGCGCTGCGCGCGGCCTACGGCTGGAAGGTCTTCGCCGACCTCGCCGCCGACCTCGACAGCGAGCCGAGCGACGCCCACGTCGGCGAGGCGCTCACCGCCAGCGACCTCATCATTGCCAGCGCAGACTCCCAGCGCGACGGGTTGGCGCGGCAGGGGCTGGCGACGCCCGCGATGACAATCGCGGAGGGCGACCCGCCTGAAGCGCTGAGCGCCGCCGTGCGTGGGCTATATGGCCGCGCCACGATCATCATCGTGACGTATCGCAACCTGGAGAAGACGCGGCTAACGCTGAAAAGCGTGCTGGAGCAGACGCGCTACCCCAACTACGAGGCGCTGCTGGTGGATAACGGCGCCGACCCAGACATCCGGGCCTATGCGCGGGCGATGGCGGAGCGCTTTCCAGCGACGGTGCGCTGCATCTTCAATGCGGAGAACCTGGGCTTCGCGGGCGCGAACAATGTTGGCCTGCGCGCTGCTCAGGACAGCGAGTATGTGGTGTTGCTCAACGACGACGTGATCGTGACACCCGGCTGGCTGGGCGCGCTGCTGCGCTATCTGGCTGATCCACAGATCGGGCTGGTCGGCCCGGTGACGAATGCGGCCGGCAACGAGGCGCGCATCCCGGTGGACTACAGCGATCCCGATGGGATCACCGCCTTCGCCCGCGCCTATACCTTCGCACACGATGGCGCCAGCTTCGACATCCCGGTGCTGGCGATGTTCTGTCTGGCGATGCGCCAGCGGACCGCCGCCGAGCTGGGCGAGCTGGACGAGCGCTTCCGCGTCGGCATGTTCGAGGATGACGACTACGCCATGCGCGCGCGCGCGGCGGGCTATCGCCTCGTCTGCGCCGAGGACGTCTTCGTCCACCATTTCGGGCGCTCATCCTTCAGCCAGATGAGCGAGGAGGCGCACGCGCGGCTCTTTGCCGCCAATCGCGCGGTTTTCGAGCAAAAGTGGGGCGTGCTCTGGCAACCCCATAAGTACCGCGAGGGTTAACAAGCTCATCCTCGGCGATACATGAATAGGGGCGATCATCCGGGCGCCTGGCGACCGAGCAGCACAAGGGCCAGCGCCGGGACAGGGCGACACGGGAAACAGGAGCGACAGGAGCGATATGAAGGGGCTAATCCTGAGCGGCGGGAAAGGAACCCGGCTGCGCCCACTGACCTACACGCGCGCCAAGCAGTTGCTGCCGCTGGCCAACCGCCCGGTGCTCTTCTACGCGATTGACGCGCTGGTCGAGGCGGGCATCTCGGAGATCGGCATCATCGTCGGCGACACGTTCGCCGAGATCGAGGAGACCGTCTCCAGCGCGACCTGCTGGGACCAGGAAGTCGCCTTCGAGTTCATCCATCAGCCTCAGCCGCTGGGTCTGGCGCACGCGGTCATCACCGCCGAGCCGTTTCTGGGCGCCGACCCGTTCGTCATGTTCCTGGGCGACAACCTGATCGGCGACTCGCTGGCGCCGATGGCGCGCGAGTTTCTGGCCGCCGACAATCCCTACGCCTCGCAGATTCTGCTGAAGCGGGTTGCCAACCCATCGCAGTTCGGCGTGGCGGAGCTGGAGGCGGATGGCGGCGAGCGACCCGGCGCGGCGGTGCGTGTGCGGCGGCTGATCGAGAAGCCCAAAGACCCGCCATCCGATCTGGCGCTGGTTGGCGTCTACTTCTTCGATCAGCGCATCCACACGGCGACGCACGCCATCAAGCCATCGGCGCGCGGCGAGCTGGAGATCACCGACGCCATCCAGTGGCTGATTGACCAGCGCCAGGCCGTCAAAGCGACCGTGCTGGATAGCTACTGGATAGATACTGGCAAGATGGAAGACATCCTCGACGCCAACCGCCAGGTGCTGGCGCGGCTTGAGCCGAGCATTGACCCGACCGCTCACATCGCGCCCGATGCGGCGCTGAGCGGCGCGGTCGTCGTGCAGGCGGGCGCGCGCATTGAGAACAGCGTCATCCGCGGCCCGGCCATCATCGGCGAGCGCGCTGTCATCCGCGACGCCTTCATCGGGCCGTTCTCCTCGATCTATCACGATGTGCAGATCGAGGGCAGCGAGGTCGAGTACAGCATCGTGCTGGAGCATGCGCGCATCCAGAACGTGCAGGGACGCATAGACCAGAGCCTGATCGGGCGCTATGCCGAGGTCTATACCGCGCCGCCACGCCCACGCACACACCGGCTGATGCTGGGCGACCACAGCACGACAGGGCTGGCGCCACACTAGCGCAGGCGCCAGCCAGAGGTTGGCAAGACGATCATCACACAGGAGAACAACCGTTTATGGCCTCACGCAAGATGCTGGTGACAGGCGCCGCCGGGTTTATCGGGTCGGCGTTCGTGCGCTCCGTCATGCGCGCGCTGCCCGATGTCGAAGTGATCGCCTTCGACAAGCTGACCTACGCCGGCAACCTGGAGAATCTGGCCTCCGTCGCGCATGACCCGCGCTACCACTTCGTCCAGGGCGACATCTGCGATGCCGAGGCTGTGCGCGCCAGCATGCGCGGCTGCGCGTGGGTTGTCAACTTCGCGGCGGAAACGCACGTGGATCGCTCGATTGTTGATCCTGGCGCCTTCGTCCGCACCGATGTGATCGGCGCCTATGAGCTGCTGGAGGCGGCGCGCAGCCTGGGCGTGGAGCGCTTCGTGCAGATCAGCACGGATGAGGTCTACGGCAACGCCGAGTCGCCGTCTGGCGAGAGCCGCCCATCGCTGGAGACCGATGCGCTCAAGCCGCTCTCGCCCTACGCCGCCAGCAAGGCCGGAGCGGACCGGCTTGCGTTCTCGTATTGGGCCACTTATGGCGTGCCAGTCGTGGTGACGCGCTGCTCCAACAACTACGGACCGTACCAGTATCCCGAAAAACAGCTCCCGCTCTTCATCACCAACGCGCTGGCCGAGCGCGCCATCCCCGTCTACGGCAACGGCCAGAACACCCGCGACTGGATTCACACCGACGACCACTGCTCGGCGCTGGTGGCCATCTTACAGGCGCCGGAGGACAAGGTGGTGGGCGAGGTCTTCAACATCGGCGCCAGCGAGGAACGCAGCATCATCGAGAATGCCCGCGCCATCCTGGGGCTGGTCGGCGAACCCGAGAGCCTCATCACCTTCGTGAATGATCGCCTCGGCCATGTGCGCCGCCACGCCGTAGACAGCGCGAAGCTCCAGCGCACGCTGGGCTGGCAGCCTACGGTCAAGTTCGACGATGGCTTGCGCGAGACAGTGGCGTGGTATCGCGACAACCCTGAGTGGCTGGCGCATGTGCTGGCGCGACGCGATGAGTTCCTGGGTGCGGCACTGGCGCTCGGCTCACAGGGCAAGTAGCGCGGAAGACATCTGAGGTAGGCAGACGGCGATGACAACATTATGGGTGACGGGCGCTAACGGCGTGCTCGGCTGGGCAGTGACACGCCAGGCCGAGGCGTCGGGCGTGTATGACCGGATCGTGGCGCTCGGCCATTCCTCGGTCGGCCAGAGCGACCCGCGCGCCGCCATCACCTGGCAGCCGCTGGACCTCGCCGACCACGATGCCATCGCCGCCACCGCTCAGGCGCATCCGCCGAGTGTCATCATCAACTGCGCCGCCATGACGAATGTGGACAAGTGCGAGACCGAGCGCGAGCTGGCCTGGCGCATCAACGCCGAGGGGCCGCGGACGCTGGCGCAGGTGGCGCGGGAGGCGGGCGCGCCGCTGCTGCACGTCTCCACCGACTACGTCTTCCCCGGCGATGAAGCGGCGCCAGGCCCCTATCGTGAGGATGATCCGGTGCGCCCAGTCAGCGAATACGGGCGCTCGAAGCTGGGTGGCGAGCAGGCGATCATCGAAGAGCTGGGGTCGGCGCATCCCTGGCTGATCGCGCGGACGGCCATCGTCATTGGGACGGGGCCAAACCAGCGCCCCAACTTCGTGACGTGGGTGGCGCGTGAGCTGCGCGCTGGCAAGCGGCTCAAGATCGTCACCGACCAGTACAACACGCCGACGCTGGCGGATGATCTGGCGCGCCTGCTGCTCTGGAGCGCGCGGGCGGGCGCCACGGGCGTCTATCACGCCGCTGGCCCCACGTATCTGGGGCGACACGAGTGGGCGCTGGCTATTGCCGATCACTTCGGCCTGCCGCGCGACCACTTCGACTGGGTGACCAGTGCGGAACTGAATCAGCCCGCGCGGCGTCCCCTGCGTAGCGGGCTGCGCTGCGAGCGCCTGGCTGCCGATCAGGCGCGCGGCGCGCCGACCTTCCTGGGCGCGATTGAGTGCCTGAGCGAGACCGACTGGGGGCTGGACTTCTGAGTAACCTGACGTTTCGGCGCTGAGTAGCCGAGTAGCGTGCGCTAGAGAGTGGAGAAACCAGTGGCCAAAGGATTATGTCTTGTCACGGGCGGCGCGGGGTTCATTGGCTCGCATCTGGTGGATGGCTTGTTGGCGGCGGGGTATCCGGTGCGGGTGCTCGACGACCTCTCGACCGGCGACGAGGCCAACCTGGCTCGCCATCATGGCGCGCTGCGCCTGCTGCGCGGCGACCTGCGCGACCGCGACGCCGTGCGCGCGGCGATGGCCGGGGTCGAGGTCGTCTTCCATCTGGCCGCCATCTCCTCGGTCCAGCGCTCGATCATTGATCCGGTCGAGAGCATAGACGTGAATGTGCGCGGCGCGATGCAGGTCTTGCAGATGGCGCAGGAGAGCGGCGTGCGGCGGGTCATCCTGGCCTCCTCGGCCGCCGTCTATGGCGACTCCGATGCGCTGCCGCTCAACGAGCGTGAGGCGCCGCGCCCGCTCTCGCCCTATGCCGTTCACAAGCTGGCCTGCGAGCATCTGTGCAAGGTCTTCACGCAGATGTATGGGCTGGAGACGGTCGCGCTGCGCTATTTCAACGTCTACGGCGCGCGCCAGCGCCCCGACGCCGAATACGCCGCCGCCATCCCGCGCTTTGTCGAGCGGCTGCGGCGCAACGACACGCCGGTCATCTTTGGCGATGGCGAGCAGACGCGCGACTTCATCCACATCTCGGACGTGGTACGCGCCAACCTGCTGGCGGCGGAATCGCCGACGGCCTGTGGCTGCGCCATCAACATCGCCAGCGGTCACGCCGCCTCGGTCAACGAAGTGGTGCGGATTCTGACAGAGCTGACGGGCGCCACCGTCACGCCACGCTATGACGCGCCGCAGCCGGGCGACATCCGCGAGAGCGTGGCCGACATCGCGCTTGCCCGCGAGCTGCTGGGCTTCGAGCCGCGCGTCTCGCTGCGTGAGGGGCTGGCGCTGCTGCTGGAGAGTCAGCGCTCGGCGCTCACCAGCGGGCGACGTGTGACCGACCACTAGCTGACGAACAGGACGGACAGGGGCGAGCAGCGCGACATGGCAAGGGATTTCTCTCAGACGACCGGACCCGCAGGGGCCGCGCTGCGCGTCTATAAGAGCGCCGTACCCTATCGCTATCGCATCATGGTCTGGTCGTGGCGGCAGCGCCATGCCCGCCAGCGGATCGAGAACCGCATGGCGGCTGACACGGCGCTGATGGCGCGCTATCGCGAGGGACTGCGCGCCACGCTGGCGAGCCATCCCGATCGCAAAGGCGTCATCCTCTTCGCGCCCTCGGCTAACTGGAGTACGCCACTCTTCCAGCGCCCGCACCAGCTCGCCATCGCGCTGGCGGAGATGGGCTATCTGGCGCTCTACTGCGTCTACATAGACTCGCCCGATAAGGTCGAGACCTTCAGCGAGATTCGCCCGAATCTGGTCCTCTGTCGCGTGCCGCCACAGGTGTTTCGCGGAGTGGACGAGATCGTGACCGTCTCCTTCACGCACAACTATCCCTGGTCGCGTCGCGCTGGGGCGCAGCGCATCATCTATGAGCTGATAGACAAGTTCGAGATCTGGTCAGACTTCCCCGGTCCGCTGATGCGCTCCTACCATCGCCAGCTGCTGGAGCGCGCCACGGTGGTCGCTGGCACGGCGAACGACCTGATGGCGCAGTTGAAGCCACGCCGCCCCGACGCAATCCTCTGCCCTAACGCGGTGGACTACGCTCATTTCGCGCCTGACCCCGCACAGAGCGACGACATCCCCAGCGATCTGCGCGACATCGTAGCGCGCGGCAAGCCGATCATCGGCTACTACGGCGCGCTGGCCGAGTGGTTCGACTATGGTGTATGGGCGCGCACGGCGCGGGCGCTGCCGGAGTACGAGTTCGTGCTGGTTGGCCCGGAATACAACGTGAAGCTGGCTGATACCCCCATCGCGGGCGTGGAAAACATCCACTGGCTCGGCGCGCGACCCTACGCCGCGCTGCCCGCCTATCTGCGCCAGTTCGCGGTGGCGACCATCCCGTTCGTCGTCAACGACGCCATCAACGCCGTCTCACCGCTCAAGCTGTTCGAATACATGGCGGGCGGCAAGCCGATCGTGACAAGCGATCTGGTGGAGTGCCGCAAGTACCCCGTCACGCTGATCGCGCGCGCACCCGACGAGTGGGTCGCGCGGCTGCGCGAGGCGGTGGCGCTGGCCCACGACCACGCCTATCTGGAGCGGCTGGACGCCACGGCGCGCGAGAACACCTGGCAGGCGCGCGCGCGGCAACTGATGGCGACGCTGCATGCGCGCGAGCGGCGCGACGCCGCCCAGGCGACCGCCGCGGCGAGCGCGGGCTAGCGCGACCGATGATCGCGGCAGTATCGAATAGAATAGGTGGAGTGGCGTTGGGCGCGACCTCTCCCCCTGCCCCCTCCCCTTCAGGGAGGGGAACCTGATTCGAGGGGGCGGCAAAGGGCCGCGAGTGGTTTCGCCAGACGGCCCTGCTGTTGGGACAGCGGCGAGCCGCAATCACGGGTTTGGCTACGTTGTTGGCGATTGATGGCGGCTGATTGACCATATCGGTCGCTCAGCGGCGTACACCCTGCCGCGAGTTCCCCTCCCTGGAGGGGAGAGGGCAGGGGAGAGGTTTTCGCGCCTGTTCGGCAGTCACGAAAGACGTTAGCGCAGCATAGCGGGAGAGACGATGCGGACGATTCTGAGCGTGATCGGCACGCGCCCTGAGGCGATCAAAATGGCTCCGGTCGTCCAGCAGCTCCAGCGCCATCCCAGCGACTTCACCTCGCTGGTCTGCTCTACCGGCCAGCACCGCCAGATGCTCGATCAGGCATTCGAGCTCTTCGCCATCACCCCCGACCTCGATCTTCACCTGATGACCCACGACCAGAGCCTCGCCCAGCTCACCGCCCGCCTCTTCACCGCGCTGGATGCGACGCTGGCGCGCGTCCAGCCCGACTGCGTGCTGGCGCAGGGCGACACTACCACCGTGCTGGTCGCCTCGCTGACCGCCTTCTATCGCCACATCCCCTTTGGGCATGTCGAGGCCGGGCTACGCACCGGCGACAAGCGCCGCCCCTTCCCCGAAGAGATCAACCGGCGGCTGGCGGATGTGGTCAGCGACCTCTACTTCGCGCCGACGGAGCGCGCCCGCCAGGCGCTCCTGCGCGAGGGGGTCGCGCCCGAGGCCATCGCGGTCACCGGCAACACCGTCATTGACGCGCTCCTGCAGGTCGCCGATCGCCCGTATGTCTGGCGTGACAGCCCGCTCGCTGCGCTGCCCGAGGACGGCCAGTATGTGCTGATTACCGCCCATCGGCGCGAGAGCTTCGGCGAGGCCTTCCGCCAGCTCTGCCTGGCGATCCGCGAACTGGCCGATGCGTTCGCGCCGCAGGGGCTGCGCTTCGTCTATCCCGTCCACCTCAACCCCCATGTCCGCGCCCCGGTCGGCGAGATTCTGGGGCCAGCGCGCAATGTGACGCTGCTGGAGCCGCTGGATTATGCCTCGCTAGCGCAGGTGATGAAGCGCAGTCGGCTGATCCTGACCGATTCGGGCGGCATCCAGGAGGAGGCGCCGAGCCTGGGCGTGCCCGCGCTGGTGATGCGCGAGACCACCGAGCGGCCCGAGGGCATCGAGGCGGGGGTGGTCAAGCTGGTCGGCGCCAATCGCGCGCGCATCGTGAGCGAGGCGCGGCGGCTCTTGACCGATCCAGCGGCGCACGCGGCGATGGCCACCCCGGCCAACCCCTACGGCGATGGCCACGCCGCCGAGCGCATCGTCGCCTTCCTCCAGGAGCGCCTCGCATGAGCCAGCCCGCTCCCGCGCCCATAGCCTCGCCCCTGGTCTCCATCGTGCTGCCAGTCTACAACGGCGCACGCTACCTGCCGGAGTCACTGGCCAGCGTCGTCGCGCAAACCTATCCGCAGTGGGAGCTGATCTGCGTAGATGACACCTCGACCGACGCCACGCCCGGCATCCTGGCGCGGTGGGCGGCGCGCGAGCCACGCATCCGTGTCATCCGCCACGCCACGAACAAGCGGCTGCCCGGCGCGCTCAATACGGGTTTCGCCGCCGCGCGTGGCGAGCTGTTGACGTGGACCTCCGACGACAACCACTATCGCCCGCGCGCGCTGGAGCGGCTGGTGGCGCGGTTTCAGGAGGAGCCAGCGCTAGATTTCATCTACAGCGACTACGCGCTGATGGATGCGGATGGGCGAATCACTGGCCAGGTGACGCCGCCCGCGCCCGAGGGGCTGATCTTCGCCAAGGAGGGGTTGCCCAGCTTCCTCTATCGGCGCGGCGTCTACGAGCATGTCGGCGACTATGCCACCGATCTCTTCCTGGCCGAGGACTACGACTACTGGCTGCGCACGCTGGGCAGCGGCTGTCACATGCGTCCGCTCCACGAGTCGCTTTATGAATATCGTCGCCACGCGCAATCGCTGACCGACACCCGCCGTGATGGCGCGTTCGCCGCAGCGGAACAAGCGCTGCTGCGCAACATGCCCGCGCTGACCCGGCGCTATCCGCACCTGCGCGGGCCGATCTACCTGCAGCTTGCGTCGTTCCGCTCATGGCGTGGCCAACGCGGCAAGGCGGCCTACTACGCGCTGCTGGGCGCCCGCTACGATCCCGGCGCGCTGGCGACCAAGACCCGCGCCTACGTCGCGCGGCGCCTGGGGGCTGGAGGCTAGCGGGTGATGGGGCGCGGCCCCCACCCCCAACCCCTCCCCCGCTGTGCGGGAGAGGGGAGCCAGAACTCCGCTGCATCTGCTGTAGCGCTCTTCTCCCTCGCCCTCTGGGAGAGGGTCGGGGTGAGGGTTCACGCTGTCAGGCAGGCTCCTTGACGGCGGCGGGCATCTCGACCAGGCGCCCCAGCTCGGTGGTCGTGATGGCGAGCGCCCGCGCGGCCTTGTCGGGGTTGTTGCCATTCAGGCCCATCGCCACAGTGGCCGCCTCGCGCTGCAGTTCGCTGGTCAGGTCGGCCAGCGTAGCCCCCGCACGGACCCGCTGCTCCACGTCAATCAGCGGGCGGCTGAACGCGCCGCTGAAGCTGATGTGCTCTTCGGTGATGACCTGCCCCTGCGAGAGGACGACCGCGCGCTGCGTCACGTTCTCCAGCTCGCGCACATTGCCCGGCCAGTCGTAGGCGCGCATCTTCTCCACCGCCTCCTGGCTGATGCGCGCGGGCGACGAGCGCGGCGAATAGCGGTGCTTCTCCAGAAAGTGACTCACCAGCAGCGGGATATCCTCGCGCTTCTCGCGCAGCGGCGGCATGTGAATCTCGATCACATCCAGCCGATAGAAGAGGTCCTCGCGGAAGCGGCGATCGCGCACCTCAGTCTTCAGGTCGCGGTTGGTCGCCGCCAGCACGCGCACATCCACTTTCACTGGCTCGGTGCCGCCGACGCGCTCGAACTGGTGGTCTTGCAGCACGCGCAATAGCTTGGCTTGCAGCGACAGGCTCATCTCGCCAATCTCGTCCAGCAGGATGGTGCCGCGATGCGCGACCTCGAACAGCCCCTTGTGCTGGGCCAGCGCGCCGGTGAACGCGCCTTTCTCATGGCCAAACAGCATACTCTCCAGCAGCGACTCGGGCAGCGCGGCGCAGTTGATCTTGATCATCGGACCGTTGCGGCGGTCCGATGAGGCATGAATCGCCTCAGAGATCAACTCCTTGCCAGTGCCGGTCTCGCCGGTGATGAGCACGGTCGTATCAGTGCGCGCGACCAGGCCCACCAGCTTGAAGATCTCGATCATCTGCGGGCTGACGCCGATGATGCGCTCTCTGGGGTCAACATTCACGCTGAGGAACTGCGCCTCTTCGCCGCCCTGCTTGAGCCGCTCATACGCCACCGCGCGCGCCACCGACTGCGCCACCGACTCTGGGCTGTCGAATGGCTTGACGAGATAGTCCACCGCGCCATTCTGGATCGCCGCAGCCGCCGTGGCGCCCGGCGCCACCGCCGTCATCATAATGATGGGCGCCTCGATGCCGCGATCGCGCAGTTGCTTGAGCACATCTACGCCATCTTGTTCCATTTTGACATCGAGCAGGATGACATCGTGCGGCATGGGTGAGCCTGGCTGTGCCTTGGCCAGCGTCTCCGCGCTCGTAGCGGCCTCCTCTACGAGGTAGTCTTCCCCTTCAAGCACCTCGCGCAGAAACTCGCGCACCGCATCGTCGTCGTCGCAGATCAGCGCTCGCGGTTGCGCCATGTCGTCCGCTCCCTTCGTCAAATGACCGCGCGCACGTCCCATGAAGTTTCCGTCCTTCCAAGCGCCAGCGCGCTGGCGTGATGATCGCTCCCGTTCGCCGCCACTCGTCAGAGGGATGCGACGGCGCATCCGCTACGTCGCGGCAGCGCACGCCCTCGTGGAGCGCGGCTGCCAGAGGGTCGGCGCATCATCAGGCCAACCAGGTCATGTCGCAAGTTTATTGCCAAGCGTGCTGCGTGCTCATCCATACGCGCAGATTCAGCATCCACTCGATTGTACCCCGTAGAGGCGCCCGGCGTACAAACAACGCAGCGCCGAAGTCGGCGGCTCAGCGCGGCTCCGCTTCCGGCGGGCGCAGCGGCAGGGTGATGGTGAAGATGGCGCCACCCGCGCGGTCGTCGCCACGGTTGCGTACCGCCAGCGACCCGCCATGCGCCTCGATTACCCCGCGCGTGATATACAGGCCCAGCCCGCTGCCCGAGACCTGGCTCGCCTGGCGGTCGAGCCGGATGAACGGCTCGAAGATGCGCTTCATCTCAGCTTCGGGGATGCCCGCGCCATAGTCGCCGACGCTGACACAGATGGCTGCCGCGTCGCGCCAGATGCGTGTCTCGATGGCTCCCTGCGGCGCCGAATACTTGACGGCGTTGTCGAGCAGATTGCGCACGGCCTGGCCGACGCGGTCTCGATCCACCTCGGCCATCACCGATTCATCGAGCCGTTCGAGGGAGAAGACGCGATCGCGCTCAGCGGCGGTGTATTCGGCGATCAGCTCAGCCACCACCCGCGCCACGTCGCAGTCCTCGCGCCGCAGCGTGAACTGGCCCGCGCTCAGCCGGGTGGCCGTCTGCAGATCGCCGATCAGCCGATTGAGGCGCTGCGCATGCTCGACAATCGTATCCATGTAGCGCGCGCGCGCCTCGTCGGTGACAGTCGGGCGCTTGGCGAGCTGGGCGTAGTTGATGATGGGGTTGAGCGGCCCGCGCATCTCGTGCGCCACCATCTGGATGAAGCGCTCGTTCTGCGACTGCGCCTCGCGCAGCAGCGCATTGGTCGCCTCCAGCTCATCCACCTTCAGCCGCAGCGCAGCGGTCGCCAGATCAACCTGCTCTTGCAGGCGCGAGTTGGACGCCAGCAGGTCGCTATGCGCCTGCTCAAGCTCGCGCACGCGCGCCGCCAGCTCGCGCTCCAGCCGCAAGCGTTCCAGCGCCTGCGAGACGGCCAGCCGCAGTTCATCAACATCCAGCGGCTTGACGAGGTAGTTATACGCGCCCGCGCGCAGCGCCTGGAGCGCGGAATCAAGCGTGGCATAGCCCGTCATCGCGATGCGCATGACGCCAGGTGCGATGCGGCGCGCCGCCGTCAGCAGGTTCTCGCCATTGGCCTCCACACGCACATCGGTGACGACCAGATCGAAGGAGCCATCGGTTAGCAACGCCAGCGCCGTCACGCCATCCGACGCGGTGACGATGACGCGCCCTTCCTGGCGCAGCGTCACCGCCACGGCTTTCAGCGTCGCCACATCCACATCGGCCAGCAGCACGCGCGCCGTTGGCTTCTCCAGTGGCGCGCCGGACACGTCGCTCGCCGAGATGCTGGTTGAAGCGCTGGCCGCATCACTGGTGGCGACGGCATGGCGCGTCGTGTCGTCCGAGACGCTCTCTGCCATAACTGCCTCGTCATTCTGTGCAGTTCGCACAGTGACTCCTACGCTGTCCTGCGTGTGTTGTCGCACATCGTCGCGCCGTCGCGCCTGAACCTAGTACCACCGGGGCCACCGGAGTTGCGGCCCTTGGCGGCGGCTCGTGACGCGGGTGGCGTGCTATAATCCGCCAGTGGCGCGGTATGCGAGCAATCGCCCTGATGAGCGCACGCCAGCGACGCCGTGACGCCCACTGGCGCCCACGCCGCCGCCGAGATGGCGCCACGAGCGTACACGCCAGGCGGGCAATGTCTGGCGCCGCCACAGAGGAGCGCACTTCACATGGACTTCACGCTCAACGACGAGCAGACCATGATTCGCGATATGTGCCGTGAGTTCGCCGAAGAAGAGATCAAGCCACGCGCCGAAGAGATGGATCGCACGGCGGAATTCCCCGTTGACATCATCCGCAAGATGGCCAGCCTCGGCCTGCTGGGACTACCAATTCCCGAAGCATATGGTGGCGCGGGCGCCGACTATCTGAGCTATTGTCTCGCGCTGGAGGAGATCGGGCGCGGCGATGCCTCGGTAGGCATCACGCTGGAGGCTCACACCTCGCTCGGTTCGATGCCCTTCTACCTGTTTGGCAGCGAGGAGCAGAAGCAGCGCTATCTGACCCCGCTGGCGCGTGGCGAGCAGCTCTGGTCCTTCGGGCTGACCGAGCCGAACGCTGGCTCTGACTCCGGCGGGACCGAGACGCATGCCGAGCGCGAGGGCGATGTCTGGCGCATCAACGGCGCGAAGGCCTTCATCACCAACGCCGGCACCGAGATGAGCGGCGGCGTGACGATCACCGCTGTTACTGGCAAGACCGCTGACGGCCACAAGGCCATCACCAACTTCATTGTGCCAAAAGGCACGCCTGGTTATCACATCGGCGCCGCCTATCATAAGATGGGATGGAAGGCCTCCGATACGCGACCGCTGACCTTCGAGGATTGCATGATCCCAGATGAGCAACGGCTGGGTGATGTTGGCGACGGCTTCCGCCAGTTCATGCTGATTCTGGATGGTGGGCGGGTCGCCATCGCGGCGCTCAATGTCGGGCTGGCGCAGGCGTGCTACGACGAGGCCAGACGCTACTCCAGCGAGCGCAGGCAGTTTGGGCGACCGATTGGCGCGTTCCAGGCGATCCAATTCAAGCTAGCCGATATGGCTATGGAGATTGAGCTGTCGCGTTTAATGTATTACAAGGCCGCGTGGCTCCATATGCAGGGTCAACCCTTCTCGAAGGAAGCCTCGATGGCGAAGCTGTTCTCATCCGAGACGGCCAAGCGCTGCGCGGACCAGGCTGTGCAGATTCACGGCGGCTATGGATTTATGGACGAGTACCCTGTCTCGCGCTTCTGGCGCAACGTCAAGGTCCATGAGATCGGCGAAGGCACGAGCGAGGTGCAGCGGCAGATCATTGCCAAGCATCTGTAGACCCTCAGGGCCGCTCAACTTCATTAACATCTCGCATCTCTCGTCCAGGCGCTGGCCTCGACGCGGAGTCTCGGGCGGCGGGGCCAGGGGAATGGTGGAGCGACGCATGCGGACAGTAACGCGAACCGGCGTGATCCTGAGTGTCGTGGCGGCGCTGGCGCTCTACGGGCTGCAACTGGCCGCTGGATTAGTGGTCACGCTGGGGGTCATCGCGGTCGGTCTGATCGCGGGGCTGTGCGTCGCCAAGTGGCTCCAGCGCGACTGGTATGGCCGCCAGCTCGACGCGGGCGCGCGCGCCGGAGCGATCGCCTGCGGGGTTGCGGGCCTTGCCTCGCTGCTCTATCTGCTGGGGCAGGGTCCGCGCACGACCGCCGAGTTGGCCGCGCGCTCGCACCTGGGCGGCGTCTCGCTGGGCTGGCTCGTCGAGGCGCTCAGCCCGCTAGGTACGGCGGGCGCGGATGTCGTCAGCTCGATCATGGCGACGCTGCTGGGCGTGCTGCTGGCCGCGCTGACAGCGCTCGTCTTCGGCTGGGGCAAGGATAAACGCTCGCAGCGTGTCATCGCGCAGGCGCGGCTGGCGGCGCAGTCGCAGCAGCACGGCGAGATGGGCGCGCAGGTGACGCCGAGCGGCGGTCGCCCGGCCTCGCCTTCCGTGCGGCTCTTCGGGCGCACCGATGGCATGGGCGGTCTGCTCAGTGGCCCCAGCCTGCGACGAACCGCTGGCCCGGAGATCCGCGAGGATGTCGTGGAGGCGCCACTGGCCTTCGACTCGTGGGATGACGCCAACGCGACCAGCCAAAAGGCCAGACAGCAGGCCACTCTCCAGACACCCGCCGCCAGCGCCTCAAGCGCCGCCAGCGCAAAGCCGCCGAAGTCACGCCGCAACTCAAACGCACGCTCGACCGGCGACGCCATCACGGCTGAAGAGCGCTCGGCGCTGCTGGCCTGGGAGAAGGCGCTCGCCGATGGCTCGCAACCCGGCGCCGCCAAGGCCCAGCCACGCGCGCCCAAGCATTCCGAGTTCCTCACCGAGCCAGGCGTCGCCCCTCGACGCAATCGCAAGAAGCAGAACACACGCGACTGGCTGTGCTAGCGCCGCCACCCCGACCCCTCCCCCGCCTGACGGCTGGAGAGGGGTTTTCGCTTGCCGTGCTGGGCAAGACGCCACCTGGCGACATCCTGATCGAGGCCGGAATGTTCGCGCCCGTCGCGAAACGCAGCGTGGCTCCCCGCTCCCGCAACGCGGGGGAGGGGCTATGGTGGGGCGCATCAGGCTGCCCGCCCAGACGCGACAGTAGAAACGCGCAGCGATGGGGATAGACACGCGCAGCGAAGGAAGAGTACAATATGTGAGACTACGGGGCGTGCGCCCTGCGAAAGGAGTACCCATGCGCGTTCTCTCAGGCCCCCCTCGCTACTTCTTCCTGCGGCGAGCGCGTGGCGTCCGCGAGGAAGTGGCCCACTGGCCACCAGAGACCAAGTCGCCCGAGCCGCCAGAAAACCTGGTCTGTGTGGCTGTGCGCCTGCTTCCTGATGAGGGCGTGTGGCGCGCGGAGCCAGTCGAGAACGAGGCCGACCTGCGCACCGAGGTCGAAGGCGCCTTCGTGCTGACGCGCGACACCAGTTTTGGCCTGGCCCGCGAGGCCCGCAGCGACGCGACACTGGCGCTGCTGGGCGTGCGCGTGGCGCTGGTGGATGGCGCTGAGTACGCCACGCATCTGGTGGCGCGCGCCGTCAGCGGCATCTCGATGGTGGGGCGCTCCACCCCGCTTGTATTGCCGATCAGCGCGATGATCCTGGGGGCCTATGTCGAGCGCGGCGCACGCGCCGAGGCCGAGCTGGACCTGCGCATGACGCCGACCCAGGTGGCCTCATCCCCCGTCTACCTGAGCGATCCGCAGATCGAGCGCCATGTCGGGTTGGCCCTCGACCAGGCCATCCTCTCTCCGGTCGCGCGCCACGCCATCACCTATGAGATTCTGGCCGGA
>JAICVT010000591.1 GCA_025935235.1 Ktedonobacterales bacterium
AGCGCAAGTAGACGAGTAGCGCACGCATTGCGCGTATCGGCTGTCGGGTCTTCATCATCCAGAGAGGTCAGGGTCATGGCAAGGGTACTCATCGTCGAAGATGATCCAGCGATCCGGCAGATGCTGTCGGTCGCGCTGGAGCTGGAGGGGTACGAGGTCAGCGCGCTGTGCGACGGCGCGGAGGTCATTCACACGCTGCGCGAGGCGGAGGGGCGGGTGGTCACGCTGCTCGACCTGATGATGCCGCGCGTCACCGGCTGGGAGGTCTGTGAGCAGTTGAGCGCCGAGCCAGAGCTGGCCGCGCGCCACGCCATTGTCATCATGTCGGCGGCCATCGAGCGCGGCGAGCGCTTCCCAAACTTCGTGCGCGCGGCGCTGCTCAAGCCGTTCACGCTCTCGACAGCGCTCTCGCTGGTCGAGGCGCTGAGTCTAGAGCCAGTGACAGAGGCAGCGGCGCTGGCCGAGCGCGCGGGCGAACTGGCCTCGCATCCGTAATCGCCATCTGGGCGGGCGCCACGGCTAGGTCTATGAACGGGCGTCGTCGTCGGCCAGCATGCGATAGCCGGCGACGATCAGCGCGCAGGCGCCGAGCATGAAGAGATAGAGTCCGAGTGCGGGGGCCAGCTGAATGGGATTGGATACCAGAATGGCCCCCATCGGCGTGTTGATCTGAAATGTCCCGCTGACGCCGCCCGCGCTGATGCGCGCGAAGAGCGCCGCGATGATGGTGGACGCCAACGGGCCAGCCAGCCCCCACAGCGCGCCGCTAGCGCCCAGCAGCAGCGCGCCCACCCCAAACGGCGCCATTCGCGTGAGGATGTGACGCCGCCAGCGCGGGATCAGTGGCGGCGCGATGACGGCGACCAGCGCCACCACCACCAGCAGCGCGGGCAGCCCGAAGCGCGTTGGCGCGATGCCCTCGCCATTCAGCGTGACCCACGGCAGCAGCAGATCCGCCGCCATCACCAGGCCCGTCAGCAGCGCCACGCGGCCCGGCAGATCGCGCGGGAAGCTGGGGACATCCAGATCGCCCGCGAAGATGCTCGCGTCGCGCTGCATGCCTATCGGCAGCGGGAGCGACGGCGGAGCGGGCGCCGCCTGGGCCACCTCCAGCGGGCGCGCCCAGCTATCCGATGCGCTGGGGCTGGCCTCGCTGGCCGCCCCCGCGTGAACCCGTGTCAGCGGGCGGGCTGGCGAGGTCGCCGTCGGTTTTCCGCAGGATGGGCAGACCTCGGCGGCCAGGGAGATTTGCGAGCCACACGCGCTACAAAACATGCTGGATTGATCCTCGGTCGCAACACAACGCTCCCTCTCCCTCTGGAAGAGGGCTGGGGTGAGGGCCGCATCCCTATGGCTCGACCTCATCCTCCTCGGCGTCGAAGGCGGCGTGCAGCTCGGCGGCGCGCTCGGCGGCGCGCTCGGCCTCGTCGGTGCGGCCAGCCGCCAGCAGCGCCTGCGCCAGCGTCTCGTAGCCGATCACGAACTCCGGATCGAGCGCCACCGCCGACTCCGCCAGATCAATGGCGTCGGCGGTCGCTCCCGCCGCCAGATAGGTATCGGCCAGATCGTTGCGGATGCCGGGGTTGAGCGGGTCAGCGTCAATCGCCTGCTCATAGGCCGCGATGGCCTCATCATGCCTGCCCAGGCCATCCAGCGCCGACGCCTTCTCATACAGCCCCTCAGCATTCTCCTCGAAGCGCTGGAGGAACTCATTCGCCGTCTGCTCAGCCTCCGC
>JAICVT010000547.1 GCA_025935235.1 Ktedonobacterales bacterium
AGCGCCGCTGGCGACCAATGGGCTGATCTGGCGAAGGAAGGTGGCGCGATGGAGCCATCAGACACGCTCGACGACGAGCGCGTGTCGCTCAAGCCAGCGGAATCGCCCACGCGGCGGCTCCGCTGGCTGCGCGCCTTCGCGAGCGCCGCGTTGGTTTGCGCGCTGCTGGCGGCGTTTGCCGGCGTGGCGCTGTGGCGGCAGGGCAGCGGCGTCACGCTGGCCACCCTCACCTGGCAGACCTATCACGACCCGCTGGGCCTCTTCAGCGTGCGCCTGCCGCCCGGCTGGACAGCCTCAGTGATGATGGGCGGCTTCGGCGAGGGCGACCGCAGCGGTAGCGAGAGCGGGCCGGATGAGACGATCACCTTCAGCGATCCAGCGCTGGGCGCGGCCAGCGCCAGCTTCAGCGTCTATGCCCACCCCATCACCAACCTGGCGCTCGCTCCCACCTTCGAGTGCGGCATCGTCACGCCCGCCAACAAGACCTTCAATGGCTACACCGCCGAAGGCGACGACGCGACTACTCGCTTCAACTCCGCCGGCGCAAGCTTCCAGATCTTCGAGGACATCCCAGGCGTGTTGATGCCCGCTGGTTTCTCGGTGCATCTGCATCCTCCCTTCCCGCCGACGCCGACGCCGCTGCCCGCCTCCACGGTCGCGAGTGACCGCGCGCTGCTGAACGACGCGCTGGCCAGCTTCCGCCCGACCGATCCTCACCCGCTGAACTGCCACTGAGCCGCTGGAACTCACAGCCGCCTGGCGGCGTCACAGTGATGAACTGAGTGCGAGCAGATCAGCAGGTCATAGGAGCAAGTGATGGATATGCGAGGTCCAGAGGAGACGGGCACGGCGCGCACTGAGGCAAGCGGACGTAGGCGCCAAGCGCTGGGTGTTGGCGTCACGCTGGCCCTCGTCGCCGCGCTGGTCGCCGGATTCGGCGCGCTGGCGGTGTCGAAGAATGCGTTGACCTTGCCGTCGCAGGTGGCGCTCGGCTCGACCGCAAGCTGGCAGGTTTACCATGATCCGCTTGGCCTCTTCACTGTGCGCGTGCCGCCTGGCTGGACATCACATTCGAGCGAGCAGGGGACCTACACCGAAGGCAATCGCCAGGGCAGGTTCACCGGGCAGGATGAAAATGCCACCTTTAGCGATCCCACGCGCGGCGCTGGCAGCACGACTCTCGGGGTCTATGTCATGCAGATTCCCGACTCGCCCGTCGCTGCGGCAATGAACTGTAGCGAACGAGTCTATGAGACCGCTACCTTCAACGGCTACCCGGCGGATACAACGACGCACGGCGTGATTCTTTTCGAGTCCGCGAACGCACATTTCCAGATAGGTGAGACGATTCCAGGCGTCATCGTCCCAGTCGGTCCAACCTCGCTGAATCCGCCACCGCCGCCAACCGCTGCGCCCGCCGCCACCGTCACAGCCGACAAGGCTCTGATTGCCGCGATGCTTGCCAGCTTCCAACCGACTGATCCCCACCCGCTCGCCTGCCACTGAGCGCTCCAGCTCCCCCTCTCCTCGCAGGAGTGGGGGCTGGAGGGTAAGGTCGTTCCTCCACCTTTCTCCTGGCGGCGCCCTGGCCAAACGCGCAGGCTACAAACTCGCATAACTCCCACCGCGCGCATTACTATCTATAGTGAAGCATAAAGAGCGCGGGAGTCGCGCGACGAGTGAGCATTGTACAGCGCAGGAGAGAGCATGAGCGGGCCAAGCCGATTCATCAACTACAACCAGCAAGTCATCGAAACCTTTCGCGCCAATAAAGGCGTCACTCAGGGACCAAACCGCCTGATTCTGCTGACCACCACAGGCGCGAAGAGCGGTCAGCCGCGCACCACGCCCCTCGCCTACTCGACGGATGGCGACAAGCTGGTGATTGCCGCATCGAAAGGCGGCGCGCCGACCAACCCCGACTGGTATTTCAATCTGGTCGCCAATCCCATCGTCACCATAGAGCTGGGAGCCGAGAAGTTTCAGGCGCGCGCCACAGTCGTCAAGGACGAAGCCGAGCGCCAGCGTCTCTACGCGCGGCACGCCGAGCTGATGCCGGGCTTCGCCGAGTACACGACCAAAACCGATCGCAAGATCCCCGTCATCCTGCTGGAGCGGCTCGATCAGGGCGCGGAG
>JAICVT010000231.1 GCA_025935235.1 Ktedonobacterales bacterium
CCACTTGCCATAGAGGCCCATCGGCGCGGGTTTGGTCAGCGCGTCTGGCTCGGCGCCGTTCATCACCGCCGCCATGCGGTCGAACGAGACGCCGACCTGCCGCAGCCGCGCGATGGTCGCGCCCAGGAACGACATCTGCCACGCCAGCCCAGAGAGATAGGTGACGAAGACGGCGAAGTCGGCCAGCGTGAAGTTCGTGCCCGTCACGTTCAGCGCGACCAGCAGAAGGGCGAGGCCGGTGGCCACGCCGCCCATGCTGTTGTTGACCGTCTGCACCAGCGCAGTGGCCGTCGAATCGCGCACGGCGGCGTGGCGGCGAATCTGGTTCAGCGCGCGGAAGCGCTCGACGACGCGCCGCTCGGCCCCGGCCACCTTCACCGCCTGCGCGGCGGCGAACATCTCGCCGATGTAGCCCGTCACCTGGCCGGTCGCCTCGCGGTTGGAGCGCCGCAGCCGCTGGAGCAGCGAGCCGATCAGGTTGGTAGCGACCAGCACGGCGAAGAATGGCGCCAGCGTGATGACCGTCACCAGCAGGTTGATGCGCGTCATGATGACGACGACGCCCAGCACATACAGGCCGATGCCCCAGACATCAATCATGTTCTCGAAGGAGTCGCTGACCGCCTGCACGTCGTCGCGGAAGCGGCTCATCGCCTCGCCCGGCGAGCCGGGGAGCTTGTGCGCGCCCGGCCCACGCATGACCCACGAGAACATGTTGCGGCGCAGCAGCGCCTGCTGGCCGAAGTAGTAGGCGAACCAGGTAACGACCGCCGAACCGAAGATAGCCGTCTGGCCGATGCCAACGCCTGTCACCAGCGCCACGATCGCCCACACGCTCAGATTCCACGGCGCGGAGCCAGTCAGCGAGCTGAAGAACCAGCCCGCCAGCAGCCCCGGAACCAGCGGCGAAGCGTGCTCGATGGTCCACAGGATGATGTTGACGAAGAAGAGCGCGGGGTCATAGCGCAGCAGCCGCCACAGATATTGCCGCGTGGTCAGCGGCGCGCGTGGCGACTCCCGCGCGGACTGGCTCCCTGGCGCGTCTTGTCGCTCGATGGTCGCTGTGCTCATACCAGCGCGCCCTCCTGATCCTGATCGCTCGTCGCTTCATCTTCCAGTCCCACGCGCAACAGCGCCGCGAAGTGGGAGTCGGGCTGGCGCTCCAGCGCCTCGCGCGCGCCCAGTTCCAATACGCGCCCGCCGCCCAGCGTCAGGATGACATCGGCGCGGCGCACGGTGGCCAGCCGGTGCGCGATAATGATGCCCGTACGGCCCGCCAGCAGCGCCCGCATGCCCTGCTCGATCATCCGCTCGGTCGCCAGATCGAGTCGCGACGACGGCTCATCCAGAATGACCAGCCCCGGATCGCGCAGGAAGACGCGCACGAACGCCAGCAGTTGCGCCTCGCCCGCCGAGAGGCCGCCACCGCTGGCCTCCAGCCAGGTGTCCAGCCCATCGGGCAGGCGCGCCAGCCACTCGCTCATCCCCAGCCGCTCGAAGACCTCGCTGATGCGCGCGTCAGGGAT
Organism: Ktedonobacterales bacterium; assembly: GCA_025935235.1. Taxonomy (GTDB): domain Bacteria; phylum Chloroflexota; class Ktedonobacteria; order Ktedonobacterales; family JADMIN01; genus JAKAIY01. The sequence continues at coordinate 1,527 of JAICVT010000231.1, forward strand.
CGTGTCGTCGAAGAAGGTCACGTTGTCGCGCACCGACGCCTGGAAGAGCTGCACATCCTGCGTCACCAGCCCGACATTCCGGCGCAGCGTCGCTAGCGGCAGATCGCGCACGTCCACACCATCCAGACGCACAGCGCCCTCGCCGACATCGTAGAGCCGGAAGAGCAGGCGGCTGATGGTCGTCTTGCCGCTGCCGGTGCGCCCGACCAGCCCCATCACCTGCCCTGGCTCCAGCGTGAACGCGACATCGCGCAGCGTCGGCTGCTCGCCAGTGGGATAGGTGAACGTGACGTGATCGAAGCTGACGCTCAGCCCGCGCCGCACTCCGTCGGTTTCGCCAGCGGCGCCGCCATCGGTTTCGCTGGTAGGCAGCCGCTGCTGGCCATCCACAATCGAAGATTGCAGGCCGAGCAGCTCGCGCACGCGGATCAGGCTCGACGCCGCCTTCTGGAACTGCTGCATCTGCTGCGAGATCTGCTCGATTGGTCCCTGCAAGAGGAACATGTATTGCACGAACAGATAGACCACGCCGATGGTGATGCTGTGCGCGACAAGATATAAGTAGGCGCTCATGCCCATCGTCAGCCCCAGCCCCAGCCCGAAGATCAGCAGCGTGACGACGAAGACCGAGACGCGCCGCGTCCACGCGACGACGCTCTTGCGGAACCAGATCTGCGCGGCGCTGTAGAAGCGGCGCATGACCCAGGCGCCCGCGCCATTCGCGCGCAGGTCTTCGACGCCCGCCAGCCGCTCCTCCAGGAAGCCGAGGAACTGCGCGCTGGCCTCGCGCTCGCTGACGCCCGCTGGCACGGCGACCGAGCGCATGATGAGCAGCGCCACCAGCGCCACCAGCGCGAAGGCCGTCAAGACCAGCCCCATCACCCAGTTGGCCAGGAAGAGCGCGATCAGCGTGCCGACCATCAGCAGCGCGCCGCCCACTACCTGGATCAGCAGCACTGAGAAGGTATCGGAGAGCGTCGTCAGGTCGCCGTCAATGCGCTCGATCAGCTCGCCCGGCGTGCGCAGGTTGTGGAAGCTCATATCCTGCCGCAGCAGCCAGTCCGCCAGATCTTCGCGGATGCGGTTGGTCGCGGCCCAGCCGATATCCTGGCCCAGGAAGGCGGCGCCGACGCCTGAGATGGCGTTCAGCGCGGCGGCGACCAGCGCGCCAATCGCCAGCGCCAGCAGCGCCGTCTCGACGGCGTGGGCGCGCTGCGCGTCAATGAAGCGCTGGGCGAGCTGCGGGCCAAGCGTCTGGAGCAGCGTGCTGGCGACCAGCAAGACCCCCAGCAGCGTGAACCGGCCCCAGAACGGGCCGAGATACGCGCGACCGAAGGCGCGCCAATTGCGCGACGCGGGATGCGGGCCATGCTGGGGATCAGGACTGTCGCGGGCCAGGTCATCGGGCCTGGCGCGCTGGCGTGGCTTGAGAAGTGTGGCGCTCATAGCGAACCTTGAGTACCTTTCGTGTGTTCCCGGGCTTCGCGGGCGCGCGCTGAGCGCGATGTCTCTCTGACCATTCCGATAGAGGGCGAGCGAACAGGCAGCCTGGAAGCGGGCAGACGAAGGACGCGGATGCGCTCGGAGCGTCAGTTTTGGTGAGGAGGGGATCGTTACAGTTCAGGCGCTTGCGGCGAGAAGAGGGAACGAACCACCACGGACCCAGACGGAACCAGCGCGCGTGCGTCGCATGTCTGCGGACGCCTGGCTCGCGCCGGAACGTATCCGTGGCTGTCGCGGTGAGATCAACGTGATCTCCACACTCGCTCGAAAACGCGCTGCCCGACCGGGAAGACCGGAGGAGGTCAGAGCGGTTGCGCGGGCCACACTGCCCAGCGCCATGCGGGACTCAGGAAAGCGACAGAGGAGGGAAACGTTCCGGCTTAGCGTGCCACCCAGGGCATCCGAAACTTAATGCCGCTACTTGTCATCTGACCAGACCTCCATCCAATTGTGCGAACGAACGGAGAGCGGTCCACCAGGGGACCGCTCAACGACGAGTCGCCCGCGTCGTGCGTGACGCTCTACCTCTCACCATACCACCAGACAGTCGGAGCGCGCAAGGGTGGATTTGTCTCCGCCCCCAATCCCTCTCCCACACAGCGGGAGAGGGGAGCTGCGGACGCGGCGCATGCCCGGCGCTATAGGGCAGCGTGCGGATATGCTCCGTTCCCTCACCCTCTGGGAAAGGGTTAGGGTGAGGGCGCGCCCGATGATACGCTGGCGCCCGCTCTGCGACTACCCATCGGATGGGCGCCCCCTCACGGTGTGACTTCGCGTTTGATGGGTTGACCTTGCGCCTGACCCTGCACAGAGAAAGGATATCGCCGCGCATGCCGTCGCCTATCGCACTTGGCTTTCCCGCCTGGTTGCGGGCTGCCCACTGGATCAACGTCTTCTTCATCGGGCTGCTCTTGCGGAGCGGCATCCAGATTCTCAGCTCATATCCGCGGCTCTATTGGGGCTACGACAGCACACCGCATCGCGCCTGGCTCAAATTCACACGCCAGAAGCTGCCGACCGACCGCCACTGGATCACGCTCGACCAGGAGCTGGACGCGCCCACATGGCTGGCGCAGCCTGGCGGCAAGCTGCTGGGGCTGGGACGCCACTGGCATCTGGCCGCGCTTGTCTTCTGGATCCTCAACGGCTGCGTCTATGTTGTCCTGCTCTTTGCGACTGGCGAGTGGCAGCGGCTCATCCCCACCTCGTGGACCATCTTCCCGGCGGCGTGGCATACCGCCATCACCTACGCCACCTTTCACCTGCCGCCCGCTGACTCTTTCCATCCCTATGATCCGCTGCAGCAGTTGACGTACGCGGCGGTCGTCTTCCTGCTCGGGCCGTTTCTGATCGTGACGGGGGCCGCGCAATCGCCTGCCATCGCGGGACGCTTCCCGTGGTACGAGCGGCTCTTTGGTGGGCGCCAGACCGCGCGCAGTCTGCACTTTCTGGGGCTGCTGGCGGTCATCGCGTTCACCATCGTCCACACGGGGATGGTCATCGTGACGGGCTTCAGCCAGAACATGGGGAAGATCGTGCTGGGCGGCGAATTCACGCCGCTGCGCGAGGCCGTCATCATAGGGCTGGCAATCATCGCTTTCTGTCTGCTCTTCTATGGTGTGACGAGCTGGCTCTCGCTGCGTCGGCCGCGCCCCGTACACAACGCGCTCGGCGCGATTATCCATCCGTCGATGCGCTGGCTGGGACATGTGACCCCGCCGCGCCAGCGCTATACCCGCGCCGACATCTCGCCCGACTTTCTGGTCAATGGCGAGCCGCCGACCAGCGAGCGCTATGAGCTGATGAAGGCGCTGGGCTACGCCGACTACCATCTGGAGGTCGGCGGGCTGGTCGGGCGCCCGCTCTGCCTCACATTCGCGCAGATTCGCGCGCTGCCGCGCCACGACCAGATCACGCTGCACCACTGCATCCAGGGGTGGAGCGCGATTGGCGAGTGGGCGGGCGCCTCCTTCGCCGACATCCTGAAGCTGTGTGGGCCGCTGCCTGAGGCGAAGTATGTCGTCTTCTGGTCGCTCTCCGAGGACACCACCGGGCGGCAGTTCTATGAGGTTCTCGATCTGGCCACGCTGCGCCATCCGCAGACACTGCTGGCCTATCAACTCAACGGCGAAGATCTGACGGTGGAGCATGGCGCGCCGCTGCGGCTGCGGGTGGAGAACATGCTGGGCTTCAAGATGGTGAAGTGGATCGAGCGCATCGAGTTCGTCGCGGAATACGCCTCGATCCGCGAAGGGCAGGGTGGCTCGCGCGAAGACAACAAGCAGTACGAGATCGAAGCCAGCATCTGAGCGAGTGGCGCGCAAGCAAGCGAACTCAGACAACGACCTGCTCGGCGACTCAGTGGACGACGTGGCGCGATATGCGCCTGTACGCCTGAAGTGTGACGACAACCGAAGCGCCGACGCTCCCCGATGCGGTCTCTGGATACATGTCGCAATGAGGGCGCAGTGAGGGCGATGTGTCTGCAGCGATCATTCCACCACTGCGAGCGCTACCTTGCCGGGGATGCCGCCAGTGAGCTTGGCCTCGAACGCAGCGCGCCCATCGGGTAATGGCCTCACCGCGCCGACGATGGGACGCAGCGCGCCTGCATCTATCCGCCGCGCAAGTTCGATCAACTGGTCGCGATTGGGCGTGACAATGAAGAAGGCGCCACGCGCCTGAAGTGACTCAGGCGCCATGTCCACTGGGTCCGCGACGACCGAGACAAGCGCGCCACCTGGCCTGATGACACTCCAGGTTCGCTTGAGAATGTCTCCGCCGATGAGATCGAGCGCCAGATCCACGGCGCCTGCGGCCTCTTCGAATGGCTGTTGTTCGAGATCAATGAACTCATCGGCCCCCAGCTCAGTGACAAGACGCTGCGCCCATTTCCGGCCCGTAGCAATGACGCGCGCCCCGGCGGAATGGGCGAGCTGGATGGCGAAGATACCTACCCCGCCTCCGCCGCCGTGAATGAGGACAGTCTGCCCGGCGGAGAGCGCTCCATAGTCGAAAAGCGCCTGCCAGGCGGTCAATCCGGCGAGTGGAACAGCGGCTGCCTCGACAAAGGAGAGTGTCGTCGGCATCGGCGCGAGATCGCGCACCTCAACCGCTATGTACTCGGCTGCTGCGCCGTCGCGATACCAATCGGTCAGCGCGTAGACGGGGGCGCCGACCTCTGGCCCAGTGGTTCCATAACCAAGCGCAGCGACGGTCCCCGCAACCTCGTGAGCGGGGATCGTCGGACGACGTTCCCGCCCAGCGCGATCCTCCCAGGTTGGTGGCCACGCCATTTCGGTGGGAGTGAAGCTCGCGGCATGGACGCGCACTAGCGCATCGCCAAGCCCGATAGCGGGTTGTGGCGCCCGTTCGTAGACCAGTTGCTCTGGTCCGCCGCGTTCATGAGCGCGGAGCGCATACATCGTTTGGCCGCCTGATAATTGCTCGCTGGTGCTTTCGCTCACGGGCATCTGTATGCTCCTTGTCGTCTCCCGCCTGGCAAGCTGACCGTTAGACAGGAGTAGCACTCTTGGTATGCGTGCAGCGATATTGACATCTCGGGACAGAAGGTAGCGCCGCGGGGCAATGCGCCGCAGGTTCCATACCAGTTGATGTCTGCTACATGGCGCCTATCGTCGTGCGCGCCGCCTACCCTGCCGATTGGTCGTGCGGGATACGATGGCAGCAGTACGAGATCGAGGCCAGCATCTGAGCGAGTGAGCCGCCCGGTCGTCGCGCGCTGGCGATCATGCTCACATCAGGGTCGCTCGAAATGCCCACTTTGCCCGCTTCTCGGCCCATGATATGATGGGCCGCGTACCAAGTTGGCGCGCGGACGCGCTCATCAAGTGGGTATCGAGAGGGTATCGCCGTGAGGCCAAACCAACCGGATAAGCCGCCCGCGTATACTGGCGTTCCCGCTGTGCTTGACCACGCCGGCGACTATGATCAGGTCGCGGATGTTCTTGGTCGGCCTGAACCGCAAGCGGGCATTTGGGGCTGGTGGCTGGCGCTGACATCGCCACCAGTTCCTCAGCTTGCCTATCGGGCGCTCTCCGCGAGTGAGCGCGAGCGCCTGCGACGCGGCCGCCTGTTGAGCGCGCTACAGTTGACGGCGGTTGTCCTGCTGGCGCTGATTCTGCCGCGCGGCTTCCTCCCCGTGCTCGAC
>JAICVT010000016.1 GCA_025935235.1 Ktedonobacterales bacterium
CGTGGCCTCGTCACAGACCTCTTCGAGCGTCGCGGTATCCATTCCCAGCACGGCGGCCATGCCGCTGGGCACGGCGCCGCCCTGCTCGTGCATCAGGCGACCGCGCTCACGCGCCAGCTTGATCGTCTCGCCGAGCTCCAGCGCGCCCGATGCGGCCAGCGCGGCATATTCGCCGACGCTGTGCCCCGCCAGGAACGCGGGCGCGAGCGGCGCACGCAGCGATGGCTCGCCCGACCCGGAGAAGGTCGCGCCAGCCGCCTCTTGCAGCGCAGCCAGCAGCGCCAGGCTCGTCGTCACCAGCGCGGGTTGGGTGTTGATGGTCTCTTTGAGCGCGTCCTCTGGCCCCTCGAAGCACAGGCGCGCCAGGTCGAGGCCCAGCGCGGCGTCGGCGGCCTCATACACAGCATGAGCGGCCGGCGAGGAGCGGAAGACGTCCGCTCCCATGCCGACCGCCTGGCTTCCCTGTCCGGGAAATACGAACGCGACTCGCTGTGTCACACAACCCTCCCTGGCGCTACCGCTCCAGACATGGGCAACTCGATCCGCAAGCGATCTGTGTGAGATCAGCCGATGAGCCGCGCCACCAGCGCCACCAGCGCCACGCGCTGAGGCTAACCGCGCTACTCAGCGCCTACTCAGCGCCTACTCAGCGGCGGCGTTCTTGGCCTTCAGCACCTGGCGGCCGCGATAGGAGCCGCAATTCGGGCAGGCATGGTGCGACTGTCGGGGCTGGCGGCACTGCGGGCAGATGGTCAGCTGGGGCAGCTTGACCTTGTGATGCGCGCGGCGATGGCCCTGACGCGCGTTCGTGTGACGTTTCTTCGGCAACGCGCCCACGGTAGACTCCTCAGACTGCTCAGGCTGCTCAACGATAGCAGAGCAAGCGCAAAAGAAAGCGGCCAGCAGTGCGCTGGGCGCCTGTGAACTGTGCGGTAGCCTTCGCCCGGCTGGATCCGCCACGCGGCGGCCCGGCGAGCGGCAGGCTAGTGAGCGCGCGACATCCCGCGCAGCGCCCACGCCCGCCTATTGTATCACAGCTTGCGCTTTCCGCACAGCCCCAGCGCCGAATTTCCGCGACCTTTCCGCGCTGATCTCCTTCCAGTGCGCCTTCGCCAGCGTGTGGGCGGATTCAGCCGATGCGGGGTGGCCCTTGCTGAATGCGCGCCCGCAATTGCTCAGGGGAACCGCGCTCGATCCAGATGCCCTCCAGCCACCACGTCGCCCCCGCCTCCGCATAGGGCCGTGCCACGTCTGCCCCGCTGGCGGCCTCGGTCTCTCCGGCAAAGGCCACGTCGAAGGGCGCGGTGTCGTCTAGCCGCTGCGATTGGGCATAGGCGACGGCTTCGCGCAGGTCCGCCGGGGTCAGCGACGCGCCATCGGCTTTCAGCGAGCCGATGTAGAGGCCGTCGAAGGCGGCGGCTCGCCGCAGCGGCTTACGATGGGGCCAGTAGCAGGCGGTCCAGATGGGGATGGAGGGCCGCTGGACGGGCTTAGGAAGCAGTTGCGCCTGTCGTATCTGGTAGCGCTTACCCTCGAAGCTGAACGGCTCGCCTTGCCAGAAGAGGCGCAGGATGGCCAGTCCTTCGTCGAGCTTTTCCGCGCGCACGCTGGGCGTGGCATCTTCGCCCACGGCCTCGAAATCCTCTGGTAGGAAGCCTAAGCCTGCCCCGAAGATGAGGCGGCCCGCGCTGAGATGATCCAGCGCCACGCACTGGCGAGCCACCTGCCAGGGAAGGTAGGCCGCCAGTGGCGTCATCAGCGCGCCGATGCGCACGCGGCTGGTCGAGCGCGCAATCGCCCCCAGCGCTACCCACGGATCAATCAGCGTCTCGCCTCTGGGCGCCAGCAGACAATCCTGTACGAAGAAGCCATCCCAGCCAGACTCCTCAGCCAGCGCGGCCAGGTCGGTCAGCAGCTCCGCCTGCGCATATGCCCCGGTGATCGAGACATCCAGCCCGTACTTCATCCCAGCCGACTCCTTCTCGATAGGCATGGCGGCGCATCAGGACGCGCGCTCTGCCCGCTTCCTGGTCGGCTAGAGGCGCTGTTGGCGTCGCACCATCGGCACGCGCGCCCCGGCCAGCGCGCGCTCGCATGGCTGGCAGACATAGAAGCCCTCGGACTCGCGATAGACCAGCTCGCCGAGCGCAAAGTGGAAGTAGCAGATGCCGCAGCGCGAGGCGCTGCCCTGGGTGGCGATGGCGCGATCATGGGTAAAGAGGTCGTGCAACGCGTCTATCAGCTCGCCCACCGGCCCGCGCACGTCTTCGCGCGGTCCGCTCAACTCCACCCCGGCGTCGTCCTCCTCTGCAGGCTGCGCGGCGGATGGCGTGTAGGCGGCCAGCGGCTCACGCGGCGCACGGCGAATGGCCCCATGCGGCTCATGCGCCTCATGCGCCCCATTGACGACATTCGCGCCATTGACGCCATTCGCGCCCGGCGCGGCGTGCGGGTGGCCATTCTGCTCGGCGCGCGGCCCCTGCCCCGGCGCGTAGAACCGCTCGAAGCGTCCGCGTGGCGTGCGCCGCTCGGGTGGCGCTTTTGCCGCCGCCTCATCCGCCACTGGCGCCGCTGGAGCAGTCTCCTCGCGCGCGGGCTGCTCAGGCGGCGTCCCAGCCGACGACGCCACCTCGACGCCTGGCGCTGTCTCGGCTCTGGCCTCAGGCGAGGCGCCGGGCAGTTCGCCCGCGCTCCGCTCAAGCCGTTCTTCGGCCATCTCCGCCGCCTGCGCCTGCTCTGGCGTCTGATCGAGCGCCTGATCCAGATCGTCGCCCGCGTCAGCCAGTGGCTCGTCCGTGCCAGCGGGCAGCGCGGCGCCTGTGGCTTCTGGGGCGCCGTTGGGCGTGGCGGGCATCAGATGCGTCGCGCTGCGTCGGTCGTTTCGGTCGTTCGCGCCCGCGCCACCGCGATGTGGACCGTGCCGCGAGCGGGCCGCGCCGCGCCGGTTGCGATGTTGTCCGTTCCCCATCGGAGAAATCTCCGTCTGTATTCTCTCGCTCTATCGTCATCCATCGCCATACGGGGCCGATGGTTCAACTTCTGAACCTTCATTATATACGCATGAGGCGTCTCGCGCCGTTCGCGCTTCCGATGAGCGTAGTTGAGCGTAGTAAAATGGAGATGACGCCACGAGACCAAGATGCGGCGGGGATAGGCTCCTCGCCGTATCTTGGTCTCGTGGTATCGTATGGACGCGCCTCTACCTGCTGGCGCTCTCGCCCAGCCAGTGCGCCTGCTGCTCGCTCGTCATGCTCTGGCTCATTAGCACAGCGTCGCGGAAATCGAGTTGCTGTGGCTGCGCGCCCTGCGAGGCTGCCCCCGGCTGGCCCCGCCGCAGCGCCGGAGCCATCTCCAGCGTCAGCGCGGCGGTGATCTGGTCGGCGGTCGCGCTCAGCATCTCGGCCAGCGACTCACACAGCCGCCGCGGCACGCTCGCCACGCGGATGCGCCCAGCCTCTAGCGCGCTCAGCACATCCACGCCCAGCCCCAGCCGCTCGGCCAGCGCGGAGAGCTTCTGGCCTTGCGCCTGCCGCAGCGCCTTGAGCGAGACAGTCGCGACGGTCGCCACTGGTTGCGCGGCCAGCGCGGGCTGCGCATGGAAGACCGCCGCGAAGGCCCGCGTGCGCGCCGCCTCCGCGATCTCCAGCACATCGGGCGCGTTGGCGTCGGCCACATCGCCCGCCGTCGCCAGCAGCGCCAGATCAAACTCCGTCAGCGCGTCAGCATACGTCGGATGCTCGCGCAGCGCCTGCGCCAGCGGCTGGGGCTTGCCAGCCTCGTGCGCCGCCAGCAGCGCCCGCTTCGCCTCAGTCAGTGTCATATCGCCTTTGGGCGCGTGCATCTTGCTCATCGTGTGTACTCTCCAATCGCGCCAGCCGCGGCCGCTACCTCGGCGCTCAGAGCCGCTTGCAACCGGATCCGCGCTTTCTCGAAGCGCAGACGCATCGTCCGCTCCGTCTTGCCGCACAGCGCGGCGATCTCTTCCCACTGCATCTTGTAGAGCGCGCGCAGCGCGAAGATGCGCTGATCCAGCGGATCGGGCAAGTAGGTCAGAATGCGCTGCGCCTCGACCGCCGCCAGCCGCTCGTGCAGCGAGTCGCGCGGATCGGGGATCGCGTCGGAGCTAGCCGACTGCTCGTCTTGATCGTCGGTCGGCACGGTGATCTGCTCGATCAGCGCCCGCGGGATGTGCTGCGGGCGGCCCGTCGGGCGGCCCTGCTCGTCGCGCCGATAGCGCAGACCCTCCTGCCGCAGCGTGCGATTGAAGTTGTCGGCGCACAGGCAGCGCAGGTAGTGGATGAAGTTCTGTGTCATAAACACTTCGCTGGGGTCCAGCGCCTCACGCAGCACCTGCTCGATCATCGCCTCGATGGTGTCTTCCATCAGGTCGGGGCGATGTCGCAGGCCCGCCGCGTGCCGCCGAAACTCTGGCATGCAGCGCTCCACCAGCAGCCCGCACAGCTCCATCGCTACGTCGCGCTGCCCCTGCGCGTCCCATGCCCGAATAGCGCGCACCAGCTCCGTATCGGCGATCTCGTAGCCGCCGTTGGGCGTGCGCTTCTTCAGCCGCGCCAGCATGCGTGGATCACGCGGATCAGGATAACTCGGCCCGCCAGTGGTCGTATCGGTTCGTGTCGCGCCCATCGCGGACTCCTCCGCCGCGGTCGCGACATCGGCGCGCTGGGGCGCCTGCCCACCCGCGCGTCCGCGCCGCGCCGCGCCAGCCACGCCAACGGCGGGCGCCGTAGCGGCGGCGGTGTGTGTCACGCCTTGTGAGCCTGGGCCAGAAGCGCGATGTCGCTCGTCCATACGCTGAACGTCCTCGTTTCCGATGTCTCGCGCGTGTCGCGCCTGCGCGCAACCCGCTGTCAGCTTTTGGTCAGCTTTTAGGAGTTCTTTCTGTCAACGTCGCGCCTCTATTCTGTCTCAAATCGCCAGAAACGGAAAGCGTCAGTCAGCGCGCGCCGCCGCTCGACCAGGCTAGCCCATCGCAGGCGCGACACGACAAACACGCCCTCCAGACATGCGCATGTCTGGAGGGCGTGCTAGCCAACCATGTAGCAGCGGCTCAACCGCTGGCTATCCACACCGACCCCTGGTCTGCGTTCCCCTCCCTGGAGGGGAGGGGGCAGGGGGAGAGGTCAGCGCTGGACCACGGCGCGCAGCCGCTCACCCAGCGCCTTGTGCTGCTGCTCGATCGTCCTGGGCAGGTGGTCGCCAAACTGCTCGAAGAACGGGCGCTGATCCTTCCATTCCACCTCCCACTCGGCCGGGTTGACCGCCAGCAGCTTCTCCATCGTCTGCTGCGAGATGTCCAGCCCGTCGAGATACAGGCCATCGGTGGTCGGCGTGTAGCCAATCGGCGTCTCCACCGCCTGGCCGCCGCCATTGATGCGCTCGGCCATCCACATCAGCACGCGGATGTTCTGGCCGAAGCCCGGCCAGAGGAACTTGCCGTTCTCGTCCTTGCGGAACCAGTTGACGTAGAAGACTTTCGGCGGGTTGGTCAGCTTCTGGCCGATGTTGAGCCAGTGCTGCCAGTAGTCGCCCATGTTGTAGCCACAGAATGGCCGCATCGCCATCGGGTCGCGCCGCAGCACGCCGACATTGCCGGTTGCCGCCGCGGTCGTCTCAGACGACATGCTGGCGCCGAGGTACACACCATGCTGCCAGTCGAACGCCTGATGGACCAGCGGCATCATGTTGGCCCGCCGCCCGCCAAAGATGAACGCCGAGATCGGCACGCCTTGGGGGTCTTCCCAGTGCGGCGAGATGGACGGGCATTGGTCGGCGGGCGCGGTGAAGCGCGAGTTCGGGTGCGCCGCCGGGCCATCGCCTGGCTCCCACGGCTTGCCCAGCCAGTTGATCGTGCCAGCGGGCGGCGTCTTGGGGCTGGCGGGGTTGATATCTTCCCACCAGGGATCACGCTCCGGCGTCAACGCGACGTTGGTGAAGATCGAGTTGCGCGAGAGCGAGGCCATCGCGTTGGGATTGGTCTTCGTGTTGGTACCCGGCGCCACGCCAAAAAAGCCATGCTCCGGATTCACCGCCCACAGGCGGCCATCGTCGCCTACACGCATCCAGGCGATGTCGTCGCCGAGCGTCCAGACCTTCCAGCCTTTGTCGGCCAGCGGCGAGACGAGCATCGCCAGATTGGTCTTGCCACAGGCGCTGGGGAACGCGCCAGCCATGTAGGTCACGTTGCCCTGCGGGTCTTGCAGCCCGAGGATCAGCATATGCTCGGCGAGCCAGCCGTCCTTCCAGCCCATCCAGCTGGCCAGCCGCAGCGAGAGGCATTTCTTGCCCAGCAGCGCGTTGCCGCCATAGCCTGAGCCGACGCTCCAGATCAGCTTCTCTTCGGGGAAGTGCAGGATGTAGCGATGCTCAGGGTTCAGGTCGCCGATGGAGTGCAGCCCCGGCACGAACTTGCCGCCGTTGCGGTCGAGCGCGTCCAGCGCCACTTTGCCCATGCGCGTCATAATGCGCATACTGGCCGCGACGTACGCGCTGTCGGTCACTTCCACGCCAACCTGCATCAGCGGCGACTCGACCGGTCCCATCACGTACGGGATGACATACATCGTGCGGCCACGCATCGAGCCTTCGAAGAGCGGCCTGACCATCGCTTTGGCTTCGTCAGGCGCCATCCAGTTATTGAGCGGGCCGGCGTCTTCTTTATGCGTGGTGCAGATGAAGGTGACTTTTTCCGTGCGGGCCACATCCGAAGGATCACTGTGATAGAGGAAAGAATTGGGGAAGTCGTCGGGGTTGAGCGTCTCCATCGAGCGGTCTTGCAGCATCGTCTCGATCAGGCGCTGATATTCCTCCTCGGAGCCGTCGCACCAGACGATCTTGTCTGGCTGGGTCAGACGCGCACATTCGTCCACCCAGGCTTCGAGTGCGGTTCGTGAAGACATGGTTGGCAAGCTCCATTCGTCAATGAGCGGATCGTGGCAGGCATCGTCGCCCGCGGGCGTCCGCGCGCCGCGCACACAGACCAGTTTCTGGGTGCGCGTACCGTCGCGGTTGGCGCAGATCATCACGTCATGCGGACTGCGGATACTCCCTATTATGCCATATCGCCCCGCCTGCGCGCCCACTGGGCCGCGCACGCGCCGTTGACGCGCGGTCGCGCTAGGAGCGCTGCGCGAAGACGCGCAGATACTGGTCGCTGGCCAGCTCGCGCTCCTCGACCATGCGCAAGCCCGCCGCCTGCGCGTCAGCAGCTAGCTCCTCCGGCGTGATGCGGTCTTCCAGCGGCGGCCCGATTGGCCCCTCGACCTTGTCCCACTCGATCACGATCATCCGGCCGCCGGGCTTGAGCGTGCGCGCCGCGCGATGCAGGAACGACGCGCGATGCTCGATCTCGTGCAGCATGAACGCCAGCAGCACATAATCGCACGACCCCGCCGCGATGGGAATCTCGCGGTCGTTCGTCTTGACGATGCGCACATTGTTCAGGCCATGCTCCAGCGCGCGGCTGCGCACAGTGGAGAGCATCTCACCTTGAATATCCGCCGCCAGCGCCTGCCCCTTTGGCCCCACGATCTGCGCGGCTGGGATAGTGAAAAAGCCCGGGCCACAGCCAATATCGGCGAAGGTCATCCCCTCGCTCAGTCCCAACTCTCGCAGCAGCTTCTCTGGCTGGAGCGCGGCCTGCCGCTCATCCGAGAGCAGGTGTTGACGTTTGCGCGTGTCAAATCGCTGAGGCATCGCTCTACCCCTCACTCGTGCGCTGACTTTCTCCCTGAGATCGTAGCACACGCGCGAGGTCGCCAGATGGGCGAGCGGCGGCAGCCGGTGTCAGTTCGCGCGCTGCGACGAGTCCGCTGTTGTCGCCGCCGAGGAGGCCGACGGCGCGGTGGGAGCCGATGGCGTCTGCGCCGCCACGGGCCGCGCGCCCGTCACGATGCCGGCGCCAATCGTGATGAGCGCCGCCAGCAGCCCCAGCCAGAAGACCGGCGCCTCGGGCAGATGCAGGTCAATCAGCGCATCCAGGCTATAGCTTCCCGCGCCGACCAGCCCCAGCGTCGCCGCCACCAGCAACAGCGTCAGCGGATACTCGATGCCGCCCTTCGCATTCCACAGGCCGTTCTTCCAATGCGCCTTGAAGACCGCGACCCCGAGCGCGGCGATGATGCCCACCGCTGGCAGCGGCATCAGCAGGCCCGCCGCCAGCGCCAGCCCGCCGCCAAACTCACTCACCGCTGCCAGCGTCGCCCAGAGCCAGCCCGGTCGGAACCCCATCCGTGGCATGTTCCGCGCCGTCTTGACGAATCCCGCGCCGCCAAACCATCCGAACAGCTTCTGCGCTCCATGCCCCGCCAGCAGCAATCCCACGGTCAGGCGCAATACCAGCAATCCAGCGTCAAGTGACATTCCGCGCTACTCCTGTAGGCCAAACACCACACGGCGCATCCGCCGCGCGGCGCTAACTTTGTGTAAGCTCCACTCCCCACTATGGCGTATTCTACTTTGCTTTGTCAAGTAACTTCCCTTGTGATAGTATGTAGGTGAACGCCTCAGATGAGAAGCGGCATCTGATCTGATGACGAGCTGTGATGGTCAGGTGTGACCACCTGAGAGACGATGGCGGCGCCCGCAAGGCTGGCGGCGACTGCCCTGCTCACACCCGCAGCGAGGCGGCGGGTCGCCAGTGCGCCGAGGTCTGACGGGCGCGTGGCGCATACAGTACAATGAAGGACATAGAGGGACGACGGCGGAGCATCGCGCGGTCTTCCGGGTGGACTTCCAGGGTTCTGCGACATGGCCTGGATGAAAGGAGCGGACGATGCGCTATAGCGAGCATATCTGCGTGCGCTATCAACAGGCGCTCAATCTGCTGAGTCGGCGCTGGGTGGGCCTGATCGTGCGCGTGCTGCTCGATGGACCCAGGCGATTCAACGAACTGGCCAGCGCGCTCCAGGTGGTGGCCGATCGCGTGCTGGCCGAGCGGCTGCGCGACCTGGAGGCCGAGGGCATCGTCTCGCGCGAGGTCTTCGTTGGCTCACCCGTGCGCGTGGAGTACGCCCTGACGGAGAAGGGCCGCGCGCTGGCTCCCGTGCTGGACGCTATCGAGTCGTGGTCGCACGAGTGGATACCGCTGCTGGACGGCGACACCGCAATGGATGCGGAGGCGCTTGCGCACGCCGTCGCCGCGCATGCGATCGGTGATCCCACGCACGAGCGCTGAGCGCGCCTTTGAGCCTGCCCGGAGCCAGTGTCGGGCGCGAGAGCGAGAGGTCCGGCGCCATAGCCAGCGCGTGAGGTTCCACGTTAGAATGTGTCGGGCATAGTGGCGCCCGCTCTGCTGACACCATCTCCAGAGGCGATGCGAACTGGCCTGCGCGCCGTATGAGTGACAGGCGCGTCACGGTAGTCGTTCATATACATGCGTTGGGCGCCGCAGACGGGCGCCTGTTACATCGGTCGGGCAGACTGTCGCTGGCGACACGATGAGCGAACCGAGGATAGACGAGTGAACGTAATCATTGTCGGCTGCGGGCGCGTGGGCGCCGAGCTTGCCAAGATTCTGGAAAAAGACGGTCACATGGTCACCATCCTCGACAAGAACGGCGATGCGTTCGCTCGGCTTGCCGAGGGAATGACCGCCACGAAGGTCGTAGGCGACGGTACCGATATGGAAACGCTGGTGCGTGCGGGCATCAAGAGCGCCGACGCCTTTGTCGCTGTGACCAATGGTGACAACCGCAACATCATGGCGGCGCAGATCGCGCAGACCATGTTTGAGGTGCCGAACGTGGTCTGCCGCATCTACGATCCGCTGCGCCAGAAGACATATAAGGCGCTGGGTCTGCGCAGCATCAGCCCGACCATCGTCGGCGCCAAGCTCCTGCGCAACGACCTGTATTACCCTGACGGACAGGCGACCTCGCCCGATCGCGCCATCGCGGCAGGCGACGCGGTGCCGCTGGCGAATCCCAAGCAGGGCAGCGCCGCGAAGCAATAGCCCGCGACCGTCTGACCGGCCAGCGGTTGGCCAGGAGTGAGAAAACAGCGTCTATGTACATCATCATCGGAGGCGGCGGCCAGGTCGGCTACTACCTCACCCGCGAGCTGATGCGCCAGGATCACGAGGTGCTGCTGCTCGACAAAGATCCCGCCCGCGTGGCCGAGTTGACGCTGGAGCTGGGCGCCGCCGTGAAGCGCGGCGACGCGTGCGAGGCGCGCACACTCGATTCCGTCGGCGCCGAGCGCGCCGATCTGGTGATCGCGGTGACAGGCGACGACGAGGATAACCTGGTCATCTGCCAGGTGGCCAAGGAGCGCTTCCACCGCGAGAAGACCATCGCCCGCGTCAACAATCCCGCCAACGAGAAGCTCTTTCAGAAGCTGGGCATCTACATCACTGTCAGCCCTACGAACAACATCCTGCATCTGATCGAGGCGCAGATTCCGCACCACAAGCTGGTGCCGCTGCTCACGCTGAATCGCGTGGGGCTGGGGCTGGTCGAGGTGACGATTCCCGCCAGCTCGCCCGCCGTCAACAAGTCCATCCGCACGCTGGAGCTGCCCCCGACCGTCAACATCGCGCTGATCGTGCGCGGCGACAACAACATCACACCGCAGGGCGATACGGTCATCGAGAGCGAGGATCGCCTGTTTGCGCTGACAACCGAGAACGGCGAGCAGGTGCTGCGCGAGCGCATCCTCACCGAGGATAGCGTGCCGACGACTGACACCATCGCCTGAGCCGCGCCGCCTTCAGCGATCAGCTTCCCGCAGCGCCTCCGAGCGCCTCATCCACCAACTGGGTGAGGCGCTCGCCATTCGCGCGCAACCAGTCGTCGCGCTCCAGCGCTGTCCGCGCTCGCCACACCACATGCTCCAGCGGGCTAAGACCTGCCCGATAGCGCCCCAACCGATGGATCAGCGAGGTGAAGGCGCGCAGGCGAAAGAGCGTGGGTATCGAGGCGACCTCTGCGGGCGCCAACATGCGCGAGCGGGCATAGCCGCCCGCCACCGCCGCCAGAATCGGCCACTCGTCGCCGCTGCCGAACCGCTCCACTGGCCACCAGGTCAACGCCACCACCAGATCCATCGCTCGCAGATCGAGCGCGCAGAACTCCCAGTCCAGCACGCCCGAGACCCGCACGCCCTGTATCAATACATTGCTCGGATCGTAGTCCTCGTGGCTGAGTTGGCGCGGCAGGCTGGCGTAGAGTGGCGCGCTGCCCGCCAGCGTCGCGTCGTAGAGCGCGCTCAGACGGCGCAGCTCGTCGGCGGGCGCCGGGAGCGCGGCCAGCGCCTCGCGCGGATCGGGAACCAGCGGATGGCAGCGCGCCAGATCGCCGGTAGAGCGCCAGTCAACCGCGCGCTCAGGCTGATCCAATCGCAGCGCGGCCAGTGCGTTGTCGAGCAGGCCCAGCGCCTCGCCCGCCGCCTCGGCCTGCCCCAGATCGTCGCGCTGCGGATGCGCGCCGGGGATGAGCGTGGTCAGCGTGGCCAGCGGCGCCGCGTCCGCATCTGACGGTACCCGCGCCCATAGGTCACCCTTCGCCGTCGCCAGAGGAACGGGCAACGCGAAGGGCAGCCCCGCCTCCTCCAGCCGCGTCAGGATGTCGCACTCGAAGCGCAGCCGTTCGACATCCACCTGCGCGCCAGAGATGCGCAGGGCATAGGCGCCCGTCGAGGTCTCCACGCGATACATCAGGTTATTCGTACCGCGCGTCAGCGGCGCTGGCTCGCCCAGCCACTCGCCTGTCCGCGGCCATGCCCACCGTAGCGCCGCCAGATCCATGAGATCACGCCCCATTGTTGCGCTGGTGGTTGCCGAAGATGGACAGGCGGGTAAACCCGCAGCTAAGGGCCTGTGGCGATCCGCAGATCGCCCCTGGCGTGCGACTTCAGCCGCCCGTACATTATCGGTCGCCAGCCAGCCCACCTGGCTATGCTCCGGCCCTCAGCTTCGCCGCTGCGGCCTCGTCCACGATGAAGCGTAGCTCGCCAGCCGGAGCGATTAACTGCGACGGATACCGCTCGGGATTGTATGCGCCCTGCAACACCTCGGCCAGCGCGTCAGCCTTGTCGGGGCCAGCGATAACGAACGCCACCGATGCGGCTGCATTCGCCAGCGTGGCCGTGAAGGTGATGCGGGTGGTGTTGAGCTGCGGCACGACGTTCTCCGTCACCAGCCGGTCGGTGATGCGCAGCGCAGCGGTATGCGGGAAGAGCGAGAGCGTGTGGCCGTCCGGCCCCATGCCAGTATAGATCAGGTCGAAGCGCGGGATGGCGTTTGCGCCGCCGCCGAGCAGCGCGCGGATCTCGGCCTCATACGCGCGCGCCGCCGCCGCGGGATCATCCTCGCCGCGCATGCGATGAATCTGGCTGGCGGGGATGTTGAGCGGGTCGAGCAGCGTCTCGCACGCCATGCGGTAGTTGCTCTCTGGGTCATCGGGCGGCACGCAGCGCTCGTCGCCCCAGAAGAACTGGACGCGCGACCAGTCTACCTGCTCGCGTAGCGGGCTGGCCGCCAGCAGCGCGTGAAAGCGGCGAGGCGTGCCGCCGCCCGAGAGCGCCACGCGGAAGTCGCGCGCCTCGGTCTGAGCGGTCTGTGCGCACGCCACGAAGAGGCCAGCCGCCGCCTGCGCCACCGCCGCGCTATCGGGCAGCCGCTGCAACTCTCGATGCTCGCTCATCGTGGCGCCCTCCGCAGCCCCGTCTCCAGCGCAGGCATGATCGCCGCCAGCGAGGCCTCGAAGAGCGCATCGTGCGTGAATTGCATCAGCTCATCGCCCAGCGACGCCGACTCGCCCAGCGACGGGAGATGCACAGTCTGCGAGGGCGTCGCGCCCTGCGGACTCTGCACATGGGTCGAGGCATGGCGCAGGTCCGACTCGCGTGCGGCGGAGAACGACGCCACCGTGCCACCCTGCTGCGCGCGGATGTAGATAGACATCAGCGCACCCGGCCCCACGCGCGCTGGCCCGTTGTCATGGCCACCAGCATCCAGCGCCTCGAACCACGAGCCGAGCCGCACGCCATAGCGCGCGTTGATCTCCAGGGTGATCTTCCGGCCCAGCGAATCCAGCAGCGTGTGTTCGCGCTGGCCATCCACCAACTGGTCGCCGGTCGCGCCAAATGGACGCCAGCCGAGCCGCGACGCCAGCCATCCGGCGAAGAGATACGCCTGCGCTGTGTTGACGGGGTGGTCCTCTTCACCAGCGGCGTACTCGATGGTGACACGCTCGACGCCGTTCAGATACGCGCGCTGCTCGACCGGATCGAAGAACTGCGCCACCAACTCGCGCCACGGCGCCAGCCGCGCGAAGTTGAAATCGCTGATGGCGACGCTGCTCTTCTTGCGCCGCACCAGGTCATAGAGCGCCAAGAGATTCTGTTCCACCTGCGTCATATCCGCCGTGTCCACCAGCGCGCGGTCGAAGCCATCCAGCGTCGCCTCGAAGATGTCGGTGTGCCAGGGCGGCGTACCCTGCCACCAGAGGAATGAGGGCAGGCCAGAGACGATCAACGGCAAGATAGACCCTGCCAGGTGCTGCGAGGCGCTCGGCGTGGCGCACAGCACGATCTCCTCGCCATAGCTGGTCACGCCGTTGGCCGTAATCGCGCGCGTGCCGATGTAGGCCTCCAGCGGCTTGCCACTGGGATTTTGCGCGGTCGGCGAGACGATGATGGAGCGCGACGGATGCTGCGTCGTGAGCGCCTGGATGGCGCGCCGTGTGCGGGTCGCGCCAGCCTCGTCGGTGGTATAGGCCACCAGCGTCAGCACGCTGCTGCGCGACCCGGCGTGGCCACCCGACGCCAGCACTGAGGCGTTCTCCTCGCGCCAGGCGGTGTCCAGCGCCGTCTCGATCGCATCTGGCTCAACCGGACGCATGTCGTCGGTAAGCGCTGAGGATTGTGTCATAGCCGCCTCCAGGTTCTGCCATCGCGCTCGATGAGTGTGTCTGACTCTTTCGGCCCCCAGGTGCCCGGCTCATACTGCGGGAGCGGAGCGTTGGTCACCTGCCAATCGCGTACTATCGTATCTACGAGTGTCCAGGCGAGTTCCGTCTCATCAATGCGCGTGAAGAGTGTCGAGTCGCCGACCATCGCATCGAGCAGCAGACGCTCGTAAGCTTCGGGCGGCTCCACGCCAAACGAACTGCCGTAGAGAAAATCCATGTTGACGGTGCGCAGCCGCATCTCCTGCCCCGGCACCTTCGCGCTGACTTGCAGCGAGATGCCCTCGTTCGGCTGGATGCGCATCGAGAGCACGTTGGGCTGCATTTGCTGGGCCGCCGCCCCCTGAAACAGCAGATACGGCGGGCGCTTGAACTGGATCGCGATCTCCGTCACGCGCTTGGTCAGCCGCTTGCCGGTGCGCAGGTAGAATGGCACGCCTGCCCAGCGCCAGTTCTCGATCAGCAACTTGGCCGCCACGAACGTGCTGGTCTGCGAGTGCGGGTCCACGCCCTCTTCCTGGCGATAGCCCGGAACCTGTTCGCCGCCGATCAGGCCGGGGCCATACTGGCCGCGCGCGGTATCGGTGGAGATCTCGGCTTCCATCAGCGGCGGGATGGCGCGCAGCACCTTGACTTTCTCGTCGCGCACCGAGTCCGCGCCGAAGGTGACGGGTGGCTCCATCGCCGTCAGCGTCAGTAGCTGCATCATGTGATTCTGCACCATGTCACGGATGGCGCCCGCCTGCTCATAGTAGTCGGCGCGTCCCTCGATGCCGATGGACTCCGCGACAGTGATCTGCACATGGTCTATGTAGCGCCGGTTCCAGATCGGCTCGAAGATGCCGTTGCCAAAGCGCATCACCATAATGTTCTGGACCGTTTCCTTGCCCAGATAGTGATCTATGCGGAAGATCTGGCGCTCTGAGAAACCTTTGTTGAGTTGGGCGTTCAACTCCTGCGCCGAGGCGCGATCGTGGCCAAACGGCTTCTCGACCACGATGCGCGACCAGCCACCGTCGCCGGTTGACGCGCCGCGCTTGGCCACACCCGATGAGCTGAGCAGCGCGCCGATGTGGCCGTAGAAGGCGGGCGGAGTCGCCAGATAGAAGATGCGATTACCCTGCGTGCCGCGCTCCTGGTCGAGCCTGTCGAGCATCTGACCCAGTCGCTGGTAGCCTGCCGGGTCATCGAACTGCGACTGGCAGTAGAAGAGTCCCTTGGAGAACGTATCCCAGACGGACTGGTTGACCGGTCGCCGACGCGAGAAGTTGTTGATGGAGTCGAGCGCCTGCTGACGAAACTGCTCGTCGCTGAACGGGCGCCGCGCCACGCCCACCACCGTGAATTGCGCTGGCAGCGGCTGCTCGATCGCCAGATTATAGAGTGCGGGCAGCAACTTGCGGTGCGTCAGGTCTCCGGTCGCGCCAAAGATGACGAGGATGCACGGCTGCACCGTGCGGGTGGAGCGCAGGCCCTCGCGCAGCGGATTGGTTGCAAGCGCGGTGGTGTCCATAGTAACGGTTCCCTTCTGAACTCAAGCCCACAGCTCACGCGGCACAGCGTGACGGCGAGCGGCCGCGACCGCTCGCGGGATGAGCGCTGAGCCTGCCTCCACCATCCGCTTCCAGTAGCTTCGCGTGAGGGTTTCGCCAGGGCAGCGCTCCAGCTCCTGACGCCAGTGTCAGGCCGTCAGCGGGCGCTCAGGCCTTCTCAGGCCTTCTCAGGCCTCGTGCTTGACACCGCCAAACTCGCCGTCCTCCATCTTGACCGCATGGCCGCCAAACTGGTTGCGCAGCGCCGCGATCACCTTGGCCGAGAACGACTCATCCTGGCGCGAAACAAACCGCTGCAAGAGCGAGAGCGTGATGACCGGCGCTGGCACGTCCTCGTCTATCGCGGCCTGCACCGTCCAGCGACCCTCGCCAGAATCCTGCACGTAGCCCTGGATGTTCTGTAAGCCAGGATCCTCGGCGAAGGCCAGCGCCGCCAGATCGAGCAGCCACGAGCGCACCACACTGCCATTCTGCCAGACGCGCGTCACCTCACGCAGGTCAGGCGTGAACTCCGACTTCTCGATGATCTCGAAGCCCTCGCCATACGCCTGGAGCATCCCGTACTCGATGCCGTTGTGCACCATCTTGACGAAGTGGCCAGCCCCAGACGCGCCCATGTAGCCATAGCCGTTCTCAGGGGCCAGCGTCTTGAAGATCGGCTCACAATGATCGAAGATCGGCTTCTCGCCGCCAACCATCAGACTGTAGCCGACCTTCAGCCCCCAGATGCCGCCGCTGGTGCCGCAATCCATATAGTGCATGCCCGCCGCCGCGACTCTGGCGTTGCGGCGCTGCGTGTCGTGGAAGTTCGAGTTGCCGCCGTCAATGATAATGTCGCCCGGCTTGAGCAGGCTCATCGCGTGGTCAACCGCATCATCGGTCACCTGGCCCGATGGCACCATCAGCCAGACGATCCGGGGCGAGGCTTCGAGCTTGCTCACCATCTCTTCCATCGTGTAGGCGGGCACGGCGCCCAGCGAGGCGGCCTCATCCACTGGCCCACGGCTGCGATTCGACGCCACCACCCGATGCCCTCCGCGCACCAGGCGCGTCGCCATGTTGCCGCCCATGCGGCCCAGTCCGTAAATGCCCAGTTCCATCGCTCGATGTCCTCTCTTCTACCTGTCTTTGCCCGCCGCTCCGGCCCCACTGCGGGAGTCGGAGCGGTTGTATGGCGAGGCGCCTGTGACAAGCCCGCGATTGGCCGTCGGTGGGCCAACCCCTACCGCATGCCTACAGGCCGATGCGCGCCGCGTCGAGCGCCCGCTCGACCTCGGCCAGCCCAGCCGCGATGTCTGACCCCAGGTCAACCCGGATGACGCGCCGACCATGCGCCTGGAGTGATTGCAGATCGCCCAGCGCCTGCGCCGCCTTGAGCGTGCCGAAGGTGTATGGAGCGTCAGGGATGCTGAGGTCGTTGTGCGTCTCGGCGACGAACTGGAGGAACAGCCCCGTATTCGCGCCGCCCTTGTGTAGTTGCCCGGTCGAATGCTGGAAGCGCGGTCCGTAGCCCAGCGTCGTCGCCGTGTGGCGCGTGTCGCGCAGGCGCAGACGGATGCGCTGCAGCGCCGCTTCGGTTCCGGGCGTCCGCTGGATGTAGGCCAGCAGCGCGAAGTAGTCGCCGGGCCGCGACTCGCGCGCGTAGGTCTCGAACGCCGCCTGTAGTGACCCCGCCTGCCGCATGCGCTCATCCTGCGCGCCCGGCGCAACCAGGCTGACATGCCCAGACTGCGTGCGCAGCGTGGCGGGCGGCTGCTTCAGCTCGTGGGTCTGCTGGTAGCGCTCCAGGATCGTGTCGGTGTTGTCTTTCGACTCCTGCACGTTGGGCTGGTCGAAGGCGTTGATGCCCATCAGCGCGCCCGCCACCGCCGTTGCGAACTCCCAACGGAAGAACTCAGCGCTCATGTCCCAGATGTCGCGCAGGCGCAGGCGCACGACTGGTTGTCCCGCCGCCTCCAGCCGCTCGATGGCGGCGTCTTGTGCCGAGTCGTAGCCGCTGTCAGTGCGCAGATAGGCAAAGATGCGATCGTCACCATAGACCGACGGGTCGCCCAGCGCCTCGCCCTCCACCGGCAGGATGCCCTTGCCCTCTTTGCCTGTGCTCTCGGCCAGCAACTGCTCCAGCCAGTAGCCAAACGTCGCGATCGGCGGCGAGACGACGATGGTGACTTTGTCGTGGCCGTTCAGGTTGCCCGCGCCCAGGATCGCCCCCAGCCAGACGCCGGGGTTGCGCTCGGCGGGCGTCTCAGCGGCGCAGGCGGCGCGCATCGCGTCGGCGCGGTCCAGTAGCTTCTCGACATCAATGCCGATGATCGCCGCCGGAACCATCCCAAAGAACGAGAGCGCCGAGTAGCGCCCGCCGATGTCAGCCGGGTTGCGGAAGATCGCGCGGAACTTGCGCTCCTGCGC
Source organism: Ktedonobacterales bacterium (assembly GCA_025935235.1). Taxonomy (GTDB): domain Bacteria; phylum Chloroflexota; class Ktedonobacteria; order Ktedonobacterales; family JADMIN01; genus JAKAIY01. Next base: position 17,888 of record JAICVT010000016.1, read on the forward strand.
CAGCGCGTCGAGCTTGGTTCCGGCGTCGGTAATGGCGATGAAGTGCGCGCCAGCGCGCGCTGCGTCGCCCGGCGCCAGCGCGCTCACCTTGGCGTAGAAGTACTTGTACTGCGAGAGCGTCTCGAGCGTGCCGCCCGACTTCGACGCCACGATGAAGACGCTGTGTGGCAGATCAATCGCGCGCTCGACGGCGCTGATGGTGTCGGGGTCGGTCGAGTCGAGTACATGCAGGTTGGGCAGCCCGCCGCCCACGCCAAACGTCTCGCGCAGCACCTCTGGCGCGAGGCTGCTGCCGCCCATGCCCAGCAACACGACATCGCGCACGCCGTCGCCGCGCAGGCTCTCGCGCAGATCGCGCAGCCGGGGCAGGGCGTCGCGCATCGTGTCAGTGACGGTCAACCAGCCCAGCCGGTTGGTGATCTCCTTCTGCTCCGACGGGTTCGGCTTCCAGAAGGCGGGGTCCTTCTTCCAGACGCGCTCGGCGAACTGCTCGCTCCGGGCGCGGCTGAGCGTCGTGTCAACCGCGCCCTGCAGAGGGCCCAGGCGAGCGCTCCCTTGCGTCGTATCCCCGCCGCTGGTCTGCCGCTCGCTCTCCGCGCCTGCCGCTGCGGTGGCGGTGGTCGCGCCAGTCGCGGCCTGCTGGGTCTCGGCGCCGCCTTGCTGGTCGCCCATCTCGTCGGCCAGCCGCGCGGTCTTCTTCGCCGTGCTCTCCAGCAGGCTGGAGTACGACTCGTAGAACGACTTGACGCCGTCCAGCTCGAGCTGCTTCGTCACCTGATCTATATTGATGCCGACGCTGGCCAGCTCGACCATCACGGCGCGCGCCTCGTCGTAGTGGCCCAGCGTCACCTCTGGCACGCCATGATCCTGGAACGCCGTGATAGTCTGCGGCGGCATGGTGTCCACCGTCTCCGGCCCGATCAGCTCCTCAACATACAGCACATCGCGGTAGTTCGGATTCTTGGTGCTGGTGCTGGCCCACAGGCAGCGCTGGAACTGCCCGCCCGCCTGGCGCAGCGCCGCGAAGCGCTCGCCGTGGAAGATGCGCTCATACTTCTCGTAGGCCAGCCGCGCGTTAGCGATGGCGGCCTTGCCGCGCAGGCTGCGCAGCTTCTCTTGCTCGGCGGCGTCGCTGGTGGCGGCGATCTTTTCGTCGAGCTGCTTGTCAATCATCGTGTCAACGCGGCTGACGAAGAAGCTGGCCACCGACGCGAGATGGTCAATCGGCTTGCCCTCGGCCACGCGCCGCTCCAGTCCGCGGATGTAGGCCTCGGTCACCTGCTCATAGACCGCCAGCGAGAAGATGAGGGTGATGTTGATGTTGACGCCCTCGTAGATCATCTGCTCGATGGCGGGCATACCCGCCGCTGTCGCCGGAATTTTGATCATCACGTTGGGTCGGCCAACCGAAGCGAAGAGGCGGCCCGCGTCGGCCACCGTCGCCTGGGTGTCGTTGGCCTGGTCGGGCGCTACCTCCAGGCTGATGTAGCCATCGTAGCGCTGCGTGCGGTCGTAGGTCGGGCGCAAGATGTCCGCCGCGCTCTGGATGTCTTGCACGGCCAACGCCTCGAAGATCTTGCGTGGGTCGCGCACGCCCTGTCTGACCAACTCGCGCAGGGCGTCATCGTAGTCGCTGCTGCCCTCGATCGCCTTCTCGAAGATGGTCGGGTTCGAGGTGACACCAACCACCGCGTCATCGTCAATCAGCCGCTGTAATTCGCCGGACTGAATCAGCCCACGCCGGATGTTGTCGTACCAGACACTCTGCCCCAGCTCATAGACTGCGTGTAGACGACTCTTTGCCATTGCCCTGGCCTCCAGGCTTATCTCACTTGTATCGGCGCGTGTCGCCGAGTGGTGGGAGGAAGCGCCAGCGACGCTGAGCGCGCTGGCGCGCGCCTCTGCGCTGCCCCACCGAAAAGCATGCGATCACAGCCACGGGAATCGGCCCCCGGCGCAGCGGCCTCGCCACGCCCGTGGACGCCGCCCTCCTTCCCGCGTGTCAGGATCGCGCCGGAATCATGCTGGATGCGCGCGACGCGGAGGCGGGGGTGAAGGTCCTCATCGTCCGTCTCGTCCATACGGAGGCGGGAACGGTCACGGCTGGCCTCTTCGTCTCTCGTATTGTATCGCTTCGACCCAGAATATGGGCGCAAGCCCGGCGCCGCGCCGCGCATCTCGGCGCGGTGGCATGCGACATCTTCGTCGGCATGCTCGCACGGCTCTCCGCACGGCTCGCCACTGGTCAGTGTAGCAGCCAGCCGCGCCACGCCGCAAGCGCATCAACGGACAGGCGAGCGGCGCTCCTGATCGGGCGCATATGACCACCCGCCTAGTGAGTTATGGAAGATAGCGATGATACGTCATACTTGAGCAAGAGGGGGTTGTGGGAGCGTCGGCTTCATTCGTCCGACGATTGCCTGACCATCGCCAGCTTCCGCTGACCATGCGCCATCGCCCATAAATCCAGCAATTATATCGCAATGTGACACTGCTGTCATGCGTCTTTCCGTCCTCCGTGCGACGCCCGCGCGCTCCCTCGCTGTCGCTTTCATCAGGTTAGATCATCGCCTAACCTTCGCCACAGGAGGGGAGCCTCTACGTCATGCGTGTCCCCAGGATCACTGTTCCCCTGTTGACTCGCGCGCCGTTCATCACGCGCGCCGCTGACCCCGACGCCAACGACGCGCGACATCCGCGCGAGAGCCTTGGCAAGGCGCGCAAACTCCGTCGCCAGCGCCTGCTCGCTCGCCACCAGCGCCAGCGTTCGCCCATCCGAACGATGCGCAGCGCCGTACGCGAGGCGGTCTTCTCGCGTCCCATCTGGCGCATCGGGCGCGCGCCAGTCGCGCCGGGCAGCTCGACCGCTCCCGCCGCCGATGTCGTGCTGGAACTGCCCGCTGGCGGCTCATCCTCGCGTCATGCCATCCCCGCGCCCGGAGCCAGCGGCGGAGCGCTGGGACTGAGCGAGGATATGCCCGCGCCCGCGCTGCGCCGACGGGTCTGGTCGCTCTCGGCGCCAGCCATAGGCGAGCAGTTGCTGGCGCTGGGCGTCGGCGTCTCCGATACCTTCCTCTCCGGCCATCTCTCGCGCGCTGCCAGCGCCGTGCTGGGCTACGGTCAGGCGACGGCAGTCGCGGCGGTCGGTGCGGCGGGCATGGCCACCTGGATCGTGCTGACCTCCTTCTTCGCCGTCAATGTTGGCGTGACGGCGCTGGTCGCCCGCGCCACCGGCGCTCGCGATCACCGGCTGGCCTCGCGCGCGGCGGGCCAGGGCATCCTGATGGGCGCGCTGATCGGGCTGGCGCTGGTGGCGATTGCCGTGCCGATGGCCGACCTGGTGACGGTCGCGCTGGGGGTGGATGGTCAGGTCGCCAGTCTCGCGGCGCAGTTCATCCGCGTGGCCAGCCTGGGAATGCCCGCGGCGGGCGTGGCCTCGGCCTGCACCGCCGCCATGCGTGGCGCTGGCGACACGCGCCGACCCATGCTGGTGATGCTGCTGGTCAACGGCGTCAACGTGGCCGCCTCGTGGCTGCTGCTGAATGGCGACTCGCGGCTGGGCATCCGTCCGATCGGCGTGGTCGGCTCTGCCGTCGGCTCGGCGGCTGGCTGGACACTCGGCGCCGCGCTGGCGCTCTTCCTTCTCAGCCGCCGCCATCCGCTGGCCCCGCGCCTGAGCCGAGCGGCGCTGCGCGCTGATCCGCGCGTGGCCGGGCGCGTGCTGCGCATCGGCCTGCCCTCGGCGGCGGAGCTGATCGTCTTCCAGATGGGCGTGCTGACCTTCAACCGGCAGGTGGTGCAGCTCGGCTCGACAGACTACGCCGCCAACATCACGATCAATACCGTCGAGAGCATCGGCACGCTGCCCGCCTTCGGCTTCAGCGTGGCGGCGACGGCGCTGGTCGGCCAGTCGCTCGGCGCGCGCAGCCCGAAGCTGGCGGCGCGAGCGACGATGGCGGCGCTCTGGCCCTGCGTTGGCCTGATGCTGGGGCTGGGCGCGCTGGCGCTGCTCGTGCCGCAGGTATTGCTAGGCCTGTTCGTCGCCGATCCGGTTGTGATGCACGCGGGCGCGATGGCGCAGCGCATTTCGTTTATCATCCTGCCCGCCTCCGGCGCCGCCTTCATCTTCAATGGCGCGCTGCGCGGCGCGGGCGACACCAAGTTCCCGGTGATCGTGCGCGCGGCTGGCTCATGGGGGCTGCGCGTGCCGCTGGCGGCGCTGCTGATCCCGGCGCTGGGGCTGCCCGGCGGGCGCGTGGCGATGGCGCTGGACTTCATCACGCAGGCCAGCCTGGCCTACTGGCGCTTCCGCAGCGGCAAGTGGCGGCAGATGCGAGTATAGCCGCAGGCGCGGCGGTTTATAGGCTTTCACGTGTTGATTGGGTCGTCGCCAGGCGTGGGAGGGAACGGACGGGTAAACCCGCGGCTGCGTGGCCTGCGCGCCGCGAAGGCCGCCTCTGCGGCCTGGGAAGCAGTGGGCCGGCTCCGAGTCTGCCTCCGCAGGCTTTGCGGCGGAACGCCCTTAGCCTGCGGCTTCAGCCGCCCGTATCCCCACGGCGCCACATGTCGACCCAATCAACTTGCGAACCTGCATCAACCGCTGGCCGCTCGCCTACGGAGATTGGCCGAGGCGCGGCGCTCGCGCTCGTAGTCTATACTGAGGCGCAGCGCGCCCGACGTGTAGCGCGGGCGCCGGAGGAGGCGATACGCAATGGGCGATTCCACGCGCGATCTGTTGTCCGATGCCGCCGCACGCGCCAGTCGCTATCTGGACGCGCTGCTCGAGCGCGCTGTCGCGCCCGATCCCGCCGTGGTCGAGCGGCTCGGCGCGCTGGACATCGCGCTGCCGGATGGGCCAACCGACGCCCGCGCGGTGCTGGCGGAGCTGGACAGCTTCTCTGGCGCGACGATGGCGATGGCGGGTCCACGCTTCTTCGGCTTCGTCATCGGCGGCGCACTCCCGGCCACCATCGCCGCCAACTGGCTGGCGGCCGCCTGGGACCAGAACTCGCTGTTCGCCGCCGTCACGCCCCTGACCATCAAGCTGGAGGCGGTCGCCGCGCGCTGGCTGAACGATCTGCTGGGGCTGCCAGCGGAGACGGGCGTGGGCTTTGTCACTGGCGCCACGATGGCCAACTTTAGCTGCGTGGTGGCGGCGCGGCACGCGGTTCTGCAGGCGGCGGGCTGGGATGTCGAGGCTGATGGGCTGTTTGGCGCGCCGCCCGTGACGGTGGTGGTCGGCGATGAGGGGCATCCCTCGCTGATGAAGGCGCTGGGGCTGGCGGGCTTCGGGCGCAGCCGCGTGACGCGCGTGCCGGTGGACGAGCAGGGCCGCATGCGCGCCGATGCCTTCCCGGAGATCAGCGGGCCGACGATTGTCTGCCTCCAGGCGGGCAACGTCAACACGGGCGCGTTCGATCCCGCTGAGGAGATCGTCCCGCGCGCCAAAGCAGCGGGCGCCTGGGTCCATGTGGACGGCGCGTTCGGATTGTGGGCCGCCGCCGCGCCCAGCCGCCAGCACTTGGTGGCAGGCTACGCTGAGGCCGACTCGTGGGCCACCGACGCGCACAAATACCTCAACACGCCCTACGACTGCGGGCTGGCCTTCGTGCGCGACGCTCACACGCTGCGGGCGGCGATGGCCGTCAACGCGGCTTATCTGCCGTCGGCGGCAACCGGAGACGCCGACCTGAACCCGGAACTCTCGCGGCGGGCGCGCGGCGTGGAGGTCTGGGCGGCGCTGCGCAGCCTGGGACGCGAGGGCGTGGCCGAGCTGGTGGAGCGCACATGCCGCCACGCGCGGCGCTTCGCCGAGGGGTTGGCGGAGGCGGGCTACACCGTCCTCAACGATGTCGTCCTCAATCAGGCGCTGGTCAGCTTCGGCGACGATCCGACCACGCGCCGCGTCATCGCTGCGATTCAGCAGGATGGCACGCTCTGGGCTGGCCCCACCGTCTGGCACGGGCAGACGGCGATGCGCATCAGCGTCTCGAACTGGAGCACGACCGACGCCGATGTCGAGCGTAGCCTGGAGGCAATCATCCGCATCGCACGC